>NZ_JBYTEM010000030.1:0-62050 GCF_058789735.1 Rhodanobacter sp. FW106-PBR-R2A-1-15
CGCGTCCATCAGGTCGTACAAGTGGGTCACGCGCTGCATCGTGATCGTGGCCAGCGGGATCGCCACTTGCGAGTCGTACACGCTGGCGGAGGTAAGTACCGCGCTGATCGGAATCATGCCGTCGGCCACGTCCAGATGCAGCTTGTAGCCGATCCAGGTGGTCGCGAAGCCCTGGCTGTTGCGCTTGGCGCCCACGTCGCATGCCGCAGGCAGGTCGGCGAGCATAGCTGGCAGGCTCATGCCGGCATGCTGGCGTTCGATGCGGGTGGGCTCCTTGGCCGGACGCACTTCATCCTTGCGTGGCCGACCGCGCTTGCGCGGCGGTGGCGACGGCGCGGCTGCGGTCTTGCGCGGGCGCTCGCGTGCTTCGATGGCGGTGGCATCGCGCGACACGTGCCCGACCAGGGCGCCGCCCAGCGTGCGGCGGATCAGCCATTCATGCACCCGTGCCGCCAGGCCTTGCTCCGCAAACGCCGCGAACGCGCGCGAGAACAAGGAGGCATTCAGCGGCTTGCGCCGACGCGGATCGAATCCGCACAAGCGACGCAGCAGCGCATCGGCGTTGAGGCGCTCCACCAGGTCCGAGGTCTGAGTCAGGCCCAGCACCGCCTTGGCCACGAAGGCCCGTGCCAACGCCATGCGTTCCTGCCGTGGCCGGCCCACCCGCCCGCGCGTCGACGGCACGAACCGCTCGATTTCAACCTGCTCCCAGATGCGCAGCAGGCCCTCCATCGCCGGCGTCAGCCGCTGTCCGACATCCGCCTCGACCAAGGGCACCAACTCGTGCTGGAAGTGACGATGGAATTGCGTCAGGCGATCACGTACGGCAGTATTCATTCGGCGGGTGTTGGTGGCGCTTCGATAACTCCATCATGCCTTCAATGGCGGCACCCGCTCTACTTTTTTCGCCACCTCCGCTGGCGAAAAATTCGGCCGCAATGGGGAATTTTGCAAGCGGCTCTAATTACGCAATAATTACTTGATAATTAAAATCTCCGCCTCCTACGCTGCCCTCGTCATGGAACTGCCATGACGCAACCGCAGGAGACTGAGATGGACACGAACGAGAACATCCGCAGCAACGCGCAGGACGATGTCATCGAACTCGGCATCGCCAGTGTCGAGACCCGGGGCCCCGGCGTCGGGATTGAATTGGCCGGTCCTGGCCAGCAGACCTTCGGTGCGATCGCCGAGGAGTGATCAACCGGGCGCGTCGTTCCGACGCGCCATCTCCCGCGCCAGGGGAAAGCACCTATGCAATACCAACTGCGCGATAGCCTATCGTTCTGCGTTGTCGACGGCTACCCAATCTTCTTGGACATAAGCGGCGATCGCTATTTCATGCTTCCGACGACTTTGGAGCATGCATTCACCGCATATATCGAGGGACGTGACTTATCCACTTCGTCCCTACGTGCCTTGCTCGGACACAAAATCCTGCTTCCCGCAGGACACCTCGATCGAAGATGCCAAGCGTCGATTGCCAAGCCGACGACACACAGTGCGATGGAGGATCAAACGGAAGACGATGGCGTATCCGCTCGCGTGTACCTCGAGGTTTTCACGATCGTTTGCAAGATCAGAAGCCGCCTTCGAAGAAAGGGCCTTTACCCGCTACTGAATGACTTGGCCGCCCATCGCAGAAACAAGGGCGGCCCCACAGACACAGTCAGCTGCAAGTTCATCGAAGCGAACACAGTCGCAGCCGCCAACCAATTCCGCTACGCACGAAAGTGGGTTCCCCTCGGAACCACATGTCTCCTCGACTCGCTGTCGCTGGTCACATACCTGGCAAACCGCCACCTTTCGGCAGACCTCGTGTTTGGCGTGATGCTCTCGCCCTTCTCAGCCCATTGCTGGGTCCAGTTTCACCACATCGTTTTGAACGAAACGGTCTCCAGCGCGGCCGCACATACGCAGATATTGGTGTGGTGATGAGCTACAAGTTCCTCGCACTTACAATCGACGAAAACCGGAATACCCCGCAAATCCATGCCGCGACCTGGAAGACTATCGACATGCAATGCCGTTTGTCGCAGGACGGCCTCCAGGTATTCGTCGCAGGCGACACGCCCACACTCGCCATTCCTGGCCACGGGATTCTGATCGGCCGGCTGTTCACCAAGCATGGGCAGCCTGTCGTCGGAGAGCTGGCTTTGGATCGAACTGATGCATCTCTCCAAAAGTACCTTCTGGAAAACTTCTGGGGTGAATACGTCGTCGTCGAGCCGAAACGAGGGAACGAGAATGCCATCAGGTTCCTGCGGGACCCTTCTGGCGGCATGCCATGCTTTTACTCCGCCAACTCAGGTGTCGGATTTGTCACGTCCAGCGTCTCGCTGGTAACCGAGCTTGGACTTTGCAGCCGGGAGGTGGACTGGGATTTTGTCCTACATACGCTGGTGTATACATACCTCAAGTCGGAGCGCACGGGCCTTCGGGGGCTCCGAGAGCTGCTGCCCGGTTGTTCGCTGGACATCGAGGGTAATCACGCCTCCACGAGAGCAGCCTGGTCGCCATGGACATTCGTCGCGCCAGATCGACGCCACGCCGATCTCACCGAAGCGTCAGCCAGCATCCGTGACGCCATTTCCTTGGCCGTGAGGGCATGGGCGGAAGTGGATCGATCCGTACTGCTTGAGCTATCGGGTGGACTCGACTCATCGATAGTAGCCGCCTGCCTACGCAAAGCCGAAGCGAAGACTACCTGTTGCACCATGGTTGCGCCCGTGCCAGGAACGGACGAACGGCAATACGCCAGGCAGGTGACAGATCATCTTCAGTTCGAGCTGCTGTCTGCGGAGATTGACCTAGAGAATGCCAAGTTCAGCTTTCCGCCACCGCAAGACTCAGCCTCGCCAGGAATGGGGATCCTTCATTACCCCATCGATTCCGCGATTTCGGCACTTGCGAGCGACCTTGACACAACCAGCCTCTTCTCCGGTGCCGGGGGCGACACCATATTCTGCTACTTGCAGGGTGCGACCCCTGCGGCGGATGCATTCAGGGAGAGAGGGATTTCCGCCGGGATCACCGCCATCCTGGATCTGTCCTCACTGCATCAATGCACCCTGACACGGGCCGGACGATTGACACTCGGGAAGCTGATCCGCGGAGCCAAGCCACATTGGAGACCCAATTACGAACTACTAGACCAGTCGAGATGCAGTACACCGTTCGACGCGCACCCGTGGTTTGATACACCGGAAAACGCGCTTCCCGGGGACCAGGAGCGGATATCCGACCTGGTTGGAACACAGTCGTTCCGCGACGGGATCGCACGCAGTGCCCGCTGGCCGATGCGTTATCCGCTTCTCTCGCAACCTGTGATGGAAGCATGTCTAAGCGTACCGACATGGATGTGGATCACTGGCGGCCGGAACAGATCCGTCGCACGAGCGGCGTTCTCCGATGCACTTCCCAGCAGCGTTTTGAATCGCAGAAGCAAAGGCTCCTACACCAGGTACTACGCTGCCATCTACGAGAGGAAGAGGGACAGCATGCTGCGCTTCCTGGCGGGCGGCGCACTCGCATCACGAGGACTCCTTGATATGGACGAACTCCGACGCGAGGCTGGATCCGTCCACCGGCCGGAGAGCCCGTTGAACACACGGGTATTCGATCTTTGCATGGTCGAGAACTGGATACGCCATCAGGGCACCTTCCCCTCGCCCCGTCGCCCGTAAGCACCACCAGCATTTATCGTCGATTTCATCACGCGCCAACGTGCGTACTGAGGCAGCTTCATGGGATTCGGATCTTCGTATCCCTGCAACCAGAATCTGAACCAATCGACGTTTCGCTCGTAAACGGCCAGCTTGTGCCTTGGCTGGAACTTGATATGCGGCTCGTCAGGAAAAACATACATGTCCGCCCTCCCGTTCCGGATCAGGGGAAGCGTGTATTCCACCGCCATCAGGTACTCCTGCTCCGGCATCTGGAACAGGACGGGGGCTTCGACCTCGTCCAGGTTGAACACCGGCGACATCATCCTCCATCGCCTCGGGCTCTCTTCAGGCGATCCGAGTTGCCAGTTCTGCCTTACTACGTCGCGAAAGCCCTTTCTTAGGCTGTTGAACAGATACCAGTTCGGAGTAAGGGACGGCGACGAGATCGAGGCTGCTGACAGCAGGCGAGATCGCATGAGTGTCCACATCGTCACCTCGCTTCCGTAGCTCAGGCCACCCATACCAACTCTGGCGGGATCAATGCGGCCGCGTTTGGCAAGCATGTCCACCGCGCCCTCAACTGCTGAGAGGCCTTGGTCGTAATACCTGGCGACATCGATATAGCCAGGATTTCCGTTGATACACAGTGCAGAAATTCCATAGTCAGCCAGTGTTGCCAACGGCCATTCGTCCCCGACGCCACCACGCAAAAACCCCTCGCAGCTGTAGTACATCACGAACAATGGAGCCCGAGCTGCTCCTGGTGTTGCAAACAGCCAGCCGGAGTACTCCTCTCCATGCTTACCTTGCCATTGGAGGAGCTCAACGTGCTCCGTCGCCGCCATATCCGACGCCAGCGCCGCATTCGGATCGAACAGCACCGTTCTTTGACCCGTATCGATATCGATCGCCTCAAGGCGCGGCGGACGGTCGGCTTCCGCGGTAACGCACGCCAGTACAGCAGCAGAGACACCGCAAGGGACGTCCTGGAAACGCTGTTGCGTGCTGTCTCCTCCGAGCAATCCACGAGATCGAACGACCAATTCGACCTTGCCCTGCTTAACGTCCCACCAATAGATCGACTGCCCCCTCCCCTCGTGCCGATCGGTGATGGTGAACAGCACTTCATCACTCTCCGGGCGCCATTCGATCCCCGTAATGTTCTTGCCCGTGCACGAGGGATCCAGGCATTTCACCGATTGGCGAGACTTCGCGTCCGGCAGCACGGAGAGTTCGACGTCCGGTTTGGTAAATCGTCCTGCCGAATCTCCTACCCTTGTCAAGAGAGCGACACGGCCGTCGTTTGGATTCAGTGCCCATTTCCATGGCTTCAGGCGCTTCAGCATTTCCTTGATCGTGGCAGCCCGCTCTGATGTCCCTGATTGATCAACATCCCGTTCCTGCAATGTGTCGAGGTCGACTTCTTTCCACCGGCTTGCCACCTTGCTCAGCAACGGACTCGGTTCAAACCACTTCCCAACGAAGCGCTGGGTGGTCGGCCGTCCCTGCACCTGGCTCGAGCGGAACAATCCAGCCCCGATGAAGATGGTGTCATCGGTGTGCACGCCACTGTCGTACTCCGCCTGTTCCGCAGCATCGATCTCCTCCCGCGTCGCCCCCACGCTGTACCTCAGGACTGCTCCATCCCTGCTCAACTCGAAGTCCCGGACATCCGCCGGGCCGGACGTAATGGGGGCAGCACCCGAGCCATCCGCTGCGGCACGCCATACCTCGACTTTCCCCTCGACAAGCGCGCGGTAGAGGATGGCGCGGCCATCGTGTGTCCAGACCGGGTTTGTGGGAATCGAAAGTCCGGTCGAATAGTCGCGAAGCGGCGCTCCGCCATCCGCGGCACGCTGCGGTGGCCCGGCCCCATCCAGGCGCTGGATGTACCAAAGGGTGTCATAGCGGTTGCGCTCGGCCGATGCCCTCTCCAGCCGGAAAGCCACGTTCTTTCCGTCAGGCGAGACGACAGGGCCAACGATGTCTGCGACCTCCAGCAATTGTTTCGGCGAGATGTGCATAGGTTGGGCGGCAACCGCGAACGAGAGTAGCGTTGCAACCAGCAGCAGCAATAACCATCGCGCGCGCCTTCTGATGCGATCTTTGGATGGCCCCAACCATGCACCAGCCTCGACTTCTGTCGATCCTGCACCACAGGTCATGTCGACAGCCTCACCAATGCTTGGACAGGCCGACGCTCAAGAACCTTCCGATCGCCGAATAGTTCGTGGAATCGTAGGGGACGTCGGTCATCGCGACCGGCGTATACAGAGGAGGTGCCCTGTTGAGCAGATTCTGGCCAGTAAAGGAGAGTTCCAGCCCCGTCCACGGGCCACGAAGCCCTCCGAAGGCGTAACGGATTGTCGCGTCGAAGGTCGTGAATGAAGATGTCTTCTTGCCCGAGGTGCGACCGGTCACGCCACCGACATATCTCGCAAATATCGAGGCGGTAAAGCCCCCACTGCCCCAAACGGCGCCCAAACGGGCATTGACCTTCGCGGGGTAGAAGATGGAGCCTGACAGATCGAATGGCGGCTGATTCGCCGTGTTTTTCTGCCAGCTATCCAGCCAGCTTGCCGACCCGCGAAGCGTGAGATTCCCAGCGCCCAAGTCCATCCGGTACGCTCCGGTCAGATCGACGCCATCAATATGCTGCCGCGCTGCATTGGCATACTGAGCATATGCAATGGCGACCACCTTGTTGGGGTCGTAACCAGCGCCGGAGAAGTTGTAGAAAGCCTGGGAGTAGGTGGCCAGGACTGCTGCCAGATCTTCGGCACTCGGTGAGTACCGGATGAAGTCGGCGAGCGCAGGATTGCTCAGGCTCTGGCTGTACACCGGAAGCGGCTGCACCACGCGTTGGTCATAGTTGATGCGGAACCATGTCAACTCTGCCTCAAGCGCGAGCAACGCTGCCGGATGAAAGGCCAGGGAGGTCGTCAGAGTATTTGCGCGCTCCGGCTTGAGCTTCGGGTTCCCGCCGAACGCCATCAGCACGGTGGCGTCGGATGGATACCCTGTCCCGCCCACCGCACTGGCTTTCCAAAGACCCGCAATTCGGTTTGCGTACAATTGGCTCAGCATGGGTGCCTTGAACGATTTTCCCCAGGACACCTTGAGGGTGAAATCCTGGTCCGGGCCGTATATCACCCCAAGCTTTGGCGTCGTGACACTGCCGAAGCTGTCGTAGTTTTCCCTGCGCAACGCGGCAGAGAACTCGAGCCTCCGGACCCCGGCGACATCCATGTCCGGGCCAACAAATGGCAGATTCAGCTCCCCATAGACATGGCGACTTCTCTGTTGTCCGCTCTCGCGCGAGCCTCTGAGAAGCGAGTGGTTTTCATACCGATTTGTTCGGGTTCCCGCCCCCACAGCCAGTCGTGCGTCATCGCCAGGCAGCGTGAACAAAGGGCCTTCTGCTCCCACCTCGAACGACTTACCCTCGTTGCAGTAGCAGGAGTGAAGCGCAAGGGTCGACGCCCCCGTCCCTACCGTCACCATCCGTGTCCTGTTGATGTTTCGGTCCCTGCCCCATGCCGCCCCAACAGACCCTGTCCAGTCGCCGGGAAGGGCAAACTCGATGTTCGGCGCCACCGATGTCGTGGTGGTATCCGAGTAGTTCTCGTAGTAGAACCTGCCATAGTTCTGGTACCAGGTCTGGTTTCGTTCCGTCCTGAAAGCATCCATCTGAAGCTCGACACGATCGCTCAAGGCCTGATGGACACTGAGCAAGCCGCTGTGGAGGTCACTTCCAGGGTAGAGGACGAACGGCTCATTCATGTACGCCGTGTAGTTACGTTGGCCCGCGCGAATCGGGTCCACGGTGGTGTCCTTGTACGTCGCTATCAGCCCACCACTCGCCCAGGTTGTGCCGGCAACCGCGGTGTATTCCCTCGTCGTCAGCCCACCGTCCGTTGCCCCGCCGTAGCGAGCACCGACAGTCACTCCGTCAAAGTCGCGCTTGAGCACCACGTTGCCGACGCCGGCAACCGCATCGGAGCCGTAGATGGCTGATGCACCGTCGGCAACGATGTCAATGCGGTCCACCGCCGCCACCGGGATAGCGCTGATGTCTACCGCCTGGCCGAAGCCGCTATTGGGAAGACGTCGACCATTCAATAGCGTCAGCGTGGCATCTGCGCCGATTCCTCGCAGATTGAGGCTGGATCCCCCCGTTGCGTTTTGGTTGTAGGTATTTCCTGAGCCTGTCGCTGTGATGACGCCAGGATTCTGCCCACCCGAGAAATTCTGCGGCACGCTGCGGATGACTTCGCCGAGATCGGTGAAGCCTTCCTGCCGGATCTGCTCGCTGCTGATCGTGATGACCGGTGATGGCGTGGTGCCGCCGCGGATGCGGGTTCCGGTGACGGTCACGGTCTGCAGGTTGGTGGCTGCTGGGGCCGCGGACTTGTCGGTCTTTTTTTTCGGTTGCGTCTTGGCCGGCGCGTTGGTCACCTGCGCCCTACCCTGCGTGGCCGTGTCTGTCGTGGTGTCCTGGGCCATGGCCCACTCGCAGGTGCCGGTCCCGGCCACGAGCAAGGCGATGGAAATGGCGTTGCGTAGCGTGCGTGTCTTCATGCTGCGTCCTTTGCTTTCCCCTGATTGACGCCTTGCCGGTCGCTGCTTGATCACGGGCTCGGATCGCGCTTCTCAGCGCATACAAACCTGCCGCCAGCTAAGCCGCCATGTCTCTGTCTTCACCCCCTCACTGGCTCCGGCTGGATTGCATTTGCACCGAACCGCCAGCGAAAGCCCATTGCTACGGTAAACGTAGCATTGTTAACACTACGTTTTACGTAGCATCGATGTCAAGCCCCCGTCGGGAAGCTGCTGTATATCGAAACTGATATGCGCTTATGACCGAGAAGTGCCCGGCAACCATCTACGGCCGTCGCCTACGCGAGGCACGGAATAGCTATCGGAAAAAAGGGACGTGGCCAATCAAGGGCAAGCCTACCGGCGACGGGCATATCGGCCGACAGCTCTGACCGATCCGCTGCAGCACAGTGACAGCATATGTCTCAGCAGCCACTGCCATGCCAGGACTGCCGCGTCTGGAACTGCCAGGTGTCCCGGCGCATGTCACGCAGCGCGGCATCAACAGGGGCACGATCTTTCTCGATGCGGACGACCGCTACCATTTCAGGCGCCTGCTCCGCAGAGCTTGCCGCGATCATGGCATTGTGCTGCACGCGTTCGTTCTGATGGACAACCACTTCCACCTGCTGGTTACGCCGGATGTCGTCGGAACTGCGTATTGCCACCGACTTGACCATTCATTGCCAACAGAGCTGACCAGTTCCGGCAAGTAAGCTGACCAGCTTCGCCAATCAACTGCCCAGTGGGCAGTTCGCTGCCGGAGGTGGTCAGCTGCTTGCTGTCTTGATGAAATCATTCTGGGTGCTGCGGGCTTGCCTGCGCGCCCAAGGCGTGTATGCCAGGAGGCCAAAGACACGTGTCAGGGCGACGTCCCCCCGCTTTGAGTAGCGGTGCGGTTTAGAGTCCGGGGTCACTTTAACTGTTTCGCATAGGCGGCGGGTGTCAGTCCGCCCAGCGCCTTCTTCGGTCGTTCCTCGTTGTACTCCCGCCGCCAGCGTTCGATCTCGGCCCGGGCGTGCAGGAGGCTCGGGAACCAGTGCTCGTCGAGGCATTCGTCTCGCAGCCGGCCGTTGAAGGATTCGATGTACGCGTTCTGGTTTGGCTTGCCCGGTTCGATCAGGCGCAACTGCACGCCACGCGCGTGCGCCCAGATGACCATCGCCTTGCCGCAGAACTCCTTGCCGTTGTCGCTGCGAATCACCCGCGGCAGGCCACGGCTGAGCGCCAGGCGATCCATCACGCGCGTCACGCCCAGACCGGAGATCACCCGCTCAACCTCGATAACCACTGCCTCGTGAGTGGCGTCATCGACCACCGTCAGGCACTTGATGACGCGTCCCTCGGCGGTGCGGTCGAACACGAAGTCCATCGACCAGGCCTCGTTGGCTGCCTTGGGTCGAACCAGCGGCTGCCGCTCGGCAACAGACACCTTCTTGCGCTTACGACGTCGCACCTGCAGCTTCGCTTCCTGATACAGTTCACGGGAAAGGCGGGAAAGGTGTCAGGGACAATGTGGCCGCCGCGGTGGTCTGCCGAGTGCCCGAACCGTGGCGAAACGCCCTGTCCTTGCCTCGACCCATGCGCGGAATCGATCCGTGCCCAGCACCTTCTGTTGCTGCAGGTAGTCGCGAATCTCGGCCACCAGCTCAGTGGGCAGTGCATCCTCGAACAAGGCACGGTACGCCACAGCGCGAGCGGCGGAGTCGGTACCGAGCGCAAGATATTCGGGATGCGCCACAAGCAGAGGATCTTCCCGCTCGCCCGCATGAGCGCCGTAGCTCGACCACGGATAGTCGGCCGGCCGAGCGACCATCCAGGCCCGCACCGGATTGAGCTCGATGTAGCGGCTACATGCCAGGAAGTACGATCCCGAGTCCACCAGGCACGCCTTGTAGCGCCCCTCCCACAACGTGCCCGTGCGACCGTGGCGACCATTGAACAGCCCGGCATAGTTCCGCGAGAAGGTATGCATCAAGCGCGACAAGGCCACCTCTTCACCCGGCGTCAGCAACAAGTGCACGTGATTGCTCATCAACACATAGGCATGCAGCCTGCAACCAAACCGCCCCAACGCCTGCCGCAGGCATTGCAGGTAGCGCTGGCGGTCAAGATCATCCAGAAAGCATGGCAATCGATTGTTGCCCCGCTGCACCACATGCTGCGGAATGCCGGGAAGATCAAAGCGAGGTTGCCGAGCCATACCCACAGCATCGCCGCTCCACCAGCCGACCGCTGTCAGCCCAAACCGCCCCCACCCATCGTCCAAACCACCCACCCGCCATCAGGCATTGTCCCTGACACCTTTTCTATGATTCTGTAATCAGGTAACCACTGATGACGAAGAAGATGTCGACGCCTATGAAACCACCCGGGAAGTTCGCTGGCGAATAGTGATAGGCAACTACCGCCAATACCGCCAGCGCACGCATGCCATCGATGTCCGGCCGATAGAACCCCTTTGGGTGCGCGCGGTTGAAGATGTCTCGGATGGCCATCGACAGTCCTTTGCGGAGAGAGTGTCGAATTGCAGTCGGTGCATTCAGTCAGAAGTGTCATCCACGCGGAGCGCTACATAACGTTGCGGGTGAGAGCCGAGTTGTACGAAACGGATCCGACCGTGGACAAGCACCAAGGCGCACCAGACAATCCAGCGTTCCATAACCAGGCTTACATATTCTGGTAGAGTTGTGCTAATGCATCATCGTCGCATCACGCGTGGCGCACAAGCACCAGACGTGCCAAGCAGGAAAATCGGGCGAGACGTCATGAGGTGGATCGATGGGCATCAGACAGATGTCACGCCTGGCCGTTGAGCGCATTATCGCGCGCTTCGGTTATGAGCTAAAGATTGTTGGCTCTCCCCCCTCAGGGTACTCCAGCTTTCTCCGTCGCATGGTGGAAGCAGGAGTACGACCGCGAACCGTGTTTGATATAGGGGTGGGAAACGGTACGCCCTGGCTTTATGCGGCGTTTCCGCAAGCCCATTTCGTGTTGATCGAGCCGCAAACGGAGTTTGAGCCGGTGCTGCGCGAGATCTGTGGGCGCATTGACGCCGAGTACCATCTGGTAGGGGTCGGCAGCAAGGAGCAACACCTGCCGATTTATCGCTTGTTGAGCAGTCCTACAGGGTCGTCGTTCTTGCCACCGAACGCAGATACCGATCAGCGGTGGGGAGCATCCGAAAAGTCTGGCGAGATACACGTCGTCCCACTGGATGCCTATCGTGAGCAGCCGGCTCCGTTTTTCGTGAAAATCGATACGGAGGGCTTCGAACTCGAGGTGTTGCGTGGCGCCGTGAAGGTACTGGAACAGACCGATGTCGTTCTCATGGAGGTAGCCATATCGAAACGGCAGGAAGGAGAGCCGGATTTGATCGAGATCGGGGCATTCATGAAAGACAATGGTTTTCGCTTGATTGATTTTCCCGTACTTACCCAGCAGGCAAGAGGCGGTCCACTTCTTTATGTGGATGTCGCGTTTGCGCGGGCCAGGCAGTTGTGATCCGAACCGGTGGCTGGATACGGCCGCCTTTCCCTCGCGCCAGAGCGAGGTTGGGAAAGGGGGTCCGGGCATGCGTGCAAATCTCCGGCTGTGGCAAGCAGGGGGCGCAGCGTAGGGGAGGGCGGCACGTCAGTGCGTCAAGGAGCGCGGCAGGATCGCGAAGTTGGGGTAGTTGTTGTAGGCGGTGGTACCGCTGGGTTTCACGCTGCGCGATTCAAAAAGATTCCGGCCAAAACGGGGTCAGGTTCACTTACAGCCGCCAGTCACCCTGATTCAGCTTCTTGTCCCTCTCCGGCCAAACCGGGCACAACGCCTCCCCCGCCTCCATCAACTCCACCCAGTCGGAAAGATCCCCCTTTTCCCGGCAGCGTAACCGACGCGACATAGCCCCAACCAGCGGCTCGGCTACACGTTCAGAGGGCATCGTCGGAGGCTTGGGCGAGGAGTTCATCGAGCATGTCCGTGCGGTCGAACAAGGTGAAGTATTCTCGTACATCAGCCATGTTGCTTCCCGTACGTCAGACACGCAAGTCGCGAGCCAGAAACGACTTAGCCGCGCACCAATTTTCCCATATCCTGCAGCCGGTGATGCAACGACTCGGCACTGAAATCGAGTCCGTTGGGCCAGGCCAACGCACCCAGCTTAATGTCGTGCTGCGCAAAGAACGCCGAATCGCGCAATGGCGCGGTCAACGGTGTGTCGGTATCCACGAAGGGTTTAAAGTCGAATACGCCGGCCGCGCCATCGGAGAAGCTCAACGTGAGTTGGTAGTCGGCTCTCAGTTCGACAGCGGTCAATTTGATCATGACCGACTCCAAGGGTACGGCTCAGGGTTGCTGTGCCAGTACCTTTGCACTCTGTGACTCAGAGGCGCTGGATCCCGGCTTTCGCCGGGATGACGAGCCAAACCAGCACCTCGGAGGACGTGTCACATATTGCGGCGGTATTCGCCACCGACTTCGTAGAGAGCATGGCTAATCTGCCCCAACGAGTTGTACTTCACCGCCTCCATCAACTGCTCAAACACATTCTTCCGCTCCCTGGCCGTGTTCTGCAAGGTCCGCAAACTCTCCGGCGCCAACGCATTCCGTGAATCACCATACGTCTTCACGTTGCCAATTTGCGCCCCCTTCTCCTCGGGTGTCGAGCGGATCAACTCGATCTCGGTAGCAATCTCCCCGCCATGATCCTTCGGCAGGAAGGTATTCACGCCGATCAACGGCAGCGACCCATCATGCTTTTTCTGCTCGTAATACATCGATTCTTCCTGAATCTTCCCACGCTGATACATGGTGTCCATCGCGCCGAGCACCCCGCCGCGCTCGCTGATCGCCTCGAACTCCTTGTACACCGCTTCCTCGACCAGGTCGGTGAGGGTATCGACCACATAGCTGCCCTGCCACGGGTTCTCGTTGAAGTTGAGGCCGAGTTCCTTGTTGATGATCATCTGGATCGCCACCGCGCGGCGCACGCTTTCTTCCGTCGGCGTGGTAATGGCTTCGTCGTAGGCGTTGGTGTGCAGGCTGTTGCAGTTGTCGAACAGCGCGTACAGCGCCTGCAGCGTGGTGCGGATGTCATTGAACTGGATTTCCTGCGCGTGTAGCGAGCGGCCGGAGGTCTGGATGTGGTACTTCATCATCTGGCTGCGGCTGCTGGCACCGTAGCGCTCGCGCATGGCGCGGGCCCAGATGCGGCGGGCGACGCGGCCGATGACGGTGTATTCCGGGTCCATGCCGTTGGAGAAGAAGAAGCTGAGATTGGGCGCGAAGTCGTCCACCTTCATGCCGCGGGCGAGGTAGTACTCGACGATGGTGAAGCCGTTGCTCAAGGTGAAGGCGAGCTGGCTGATCGGGTTGGCGCCGGCTTCGGCGATGTGATAACCGCTGATGGATACCGAGTAGAAGTTGCGCACCTTGTGGTCGACGAAGTACTGCTGGATGTCGCCCATCATGCGCAGCGCGAATTCGGTGGAGAAGATGCAGGTGTTCTGCGCCTGGTCTTCCTTCAGGATGTCGGCCTGCACGGTGCCGCGCACGCTGGATAGCGTCTCGGCCTTGATCCGCGCGTAGGTCCCGGCATCCACCAACTGGTCGCCGGTGACGCCGAGCAGGCCCAGCCCCAGGCTATCGTTACCCTTGGGCAAGTCGCCGGAATACTGCGGACGGCCGTTCGGGTACATCGCGGCGATCTTCGTTTCCGCCGCGGCCCAGCGCGCGGGGTCTTCCCTGAGGTACTTCTCCACGTTCTGGTCGATCGCGGTGTTCATGAACATCGCCAGGATCATCGGCGCGGGGCCGTTGATGGTCATGGAGACGGACGTGCTTGGCGCGCTCAGGTCGAAGCCGGAGTACAGCTTCTTCATGTCGTCCAGCGTGGCGATGTTGACGCCGGAGTTGCCAATCTTGCCGTAGATGTCCGGGCGCGGCGCGGGGTCTTCGCCGTACAGGGTGACCGAGTCGAACGCGGTGGACAGGCGCGTGGCGGCGCCGCCCTGGCTGAGGTAATGGAAGCGGCGGTTGGTGCGCTCGGGCGTGCCTTCGCCGGCGAACATGCGGGTGGGGTCTTCGCCGCTGCGACGGTACGGGTAGACGCCGCCGGTGTATGGGTAGTGGCCGGGCAGGTTTTCCTTGCCGAGGAAGGTGACCAGTTCGCCCCAGTCCTTCGACTTCGGCGGCGCCACCTTCGGGATCTTCTGGTGGCTCAGCGACTCGCGATAGTTGTCGACACGGATGACCTTGTCGCGCACCTTGTATTCGTTGACGTCGGCGGTGACCGAGGCGAACAGCGCGGGCCATTCGCGCAGCTGGCGGATGGCTTCGTGGGTGATTTCCTTCAGCGCGGCGTTGTAGCGCTGGCGCAGGAGCAGGAGGCTGCGGTCCACACCTTCTCCCCTCTCCCCTCGGCGACCGTCAGGGAGTCCCCTTGCGGGTGAGAGGGGTTGGGGGTGAGGGTTCAGGGCTTGCGTGGAGCTGCTCGCTCCGACCGTACCTTCACCCTCGGTTCCTCTCCCAGAGGGAGAGGGAGGCGAAGCAGGCTGCAAGTCGGCGTTGCGGTACGGCTCCAGCGGGCGCGGCAGCTTGTCGTCATCCAGTTCCTTCAGCGACTCGTAGTAGTGCTGCGCCTTGCTGGCGTATTCGGCCTGGGTCTCGATGCCCTTGTTGATGGCGCGGCCCTGCTCGGCGATCTCGGCAAGGTAGCGCACGCGACTGCCGGGGATCAGCACGGTGGCGCGCGGTTCTTTCAGGGTAGTGTCGAGCTGCGGCGTCCACTTCTCTGCGGGCAGGTGCAGCTTCTCGCGCAGCAGCCGGCACAGGTTGCTGAACATCCAGGTCACGCCCGGGTCATTGAACTGGCTGGCGATGGTCGGGTAGACCGGCACGTCCTGGTCGGCCACCTTGAACGCGGTGTGGTTGCGCTTCCACTGCTTGCGCACGTCGCGCAGCGCGTCTTCGGCGCCGCGCTTGTCGAATTTGTTCAGCACCACCAGGTCGGCGAAGTCGATCATGTCGATCTTCTCCAGCTGGCTGGCCGCGCCGTAGTCGCTGGTCATCACGTAGACCGGGAAGTCGACCAGGTCGGCGATCTCCGAATCGCTCTGGCCGATGCCGGCGGTTTCGACGATGACGAGGTCGTACGGCTGGCTCTTCAGGAAGTCGATGCAGTCATGCAGCACCACGCTGGTGGCGGCGTGCTGGCGGCGGGTGGCCATCGAGCGCATGTAGACGTGGTGACTGCGCAACGCGTTCATGCGGATGCGGTCGCCCAGCAGCGCGCCGCCGGAACGGCGACGCGTCGGATCGACCGCGAGCACGGCGATGCGCATGTGCGGGAACGCGTGCAGGAAGCGCAGCAGCAGTTCGTCGACCACCGACGACTTGCCGGCGCCGCCGGTGCCGGTGAGGCCGAGCACGGGTGTGTGCCTGCCGGCCAGCTTCCACTGCTTGCGCTGGTGTTCGAGCTCGCCGTCGCGGAGCTTGCCTTCCTCGATGGCCGAGAGCATGTGCCCGACCGAGATCTCGTCGTCGATGTCGACCTTGGGCAGTGCGTTGGTCTCGGAACTGGCACGCTGCGCGGCGGCATTCCTGGCGCGTTGCATCACGTCCTCGATCATGTGCACGAGGCCCATGTGCATGCCGTCGTTGGGGTGGTAGATGCGTTCCACGCCGTAGGCTTCCAGTTCGTGGATCTCCTCCGGCGTGATGGTGCCGCCGCCGCCGCCGAACACGCGCACGTGGCCGGCGCCGCGCTCGCGCAGCATGTCGACCATGTACTTGAAGTACTCGACGTGGCCGCCCTGGTAGGACGACAGGGCGATCGCATCAGCGTCTTCCTGCAGCGCGGCGCGCACCACATCCTCAACCGAGCGGTTGTGGCCGAGGTGGACCACCTCCGCGCCCTGCGACTGGATGATCCGTCGCATGATGTTGATCGCCGCGTCGTGGCCATCGAACAGGCTGGCCGCGGTGACGAAACGCAGTGGGGTGGTTTCCGTCTGCGGGGCGCTGGCGGGGACATGCTTGGCGGGGGAACTCATGGCAACTCCGGACATCGTGTGCTTGAACCAGTCAATTCTAGTGGATCGACGGCAGTCACGCGGAATTGGCCCCCTCTCCCTTTGGCGACCGTAGGGAGTCCCTTTGCGGTGAGGGGGCTGGGGTGAGGGTACGGGGGGCACCGAAGTTGAAGACCGCGCAGGATTCGGCACTTCGCTCCGCGCGCACCCTCATCCGCCCTCCGGGCACCTTCTCCCAAAGGAGAAGGGATGTCACATGCAGAGCGCGAGGTCCGGGCTGCCCACCACGCGCTCGCCCACCGGCTCGCCGCGCATGAAGGCGAGCGCGGCGTCGATCACTTCGGGCGCGTCCAGCACGCGGCGATGGCCCAGGCCCTGCGTGGTATACAGGCGCGCGCCGGGCCAGAACCGGGCGTAGCGTTCACCTTCGGCCCACGGCACGTCCTCGTCGTCCAGATCGTGCACGATCAACGCGGGCTGGCCCAGCGCCGGCAGCCGGCGATCCACCCGCAGCTCGTCGATGTGCACGCCGGTGCGCCGGTGCAGCCATGCATAGAACGGCGGGCGCAGGTAGCCTGCCAGGTGCACGAAGCGGAAGAAGCGCCGCGCCGCCGCCTTCATGTCGGCGGCTGGCGCCACCAGGATCAGCCGCTCGGCATGCCAGGCCTCATCCTGTGCGAGGGTGAGCGCCGCGCCGCTGAGCGAATGGCCGATCGCCAGCGCGGCGTTGCCGTAATGCATACCGACGGCGCGGATCGTGGCGATGAATTCCGGCAGCGTGCACAGCTTGCCGCTGCTGTGGCCGTGGCCGGGCTGGTCGAAGGTGACCACCGCAAAACCCAGCGCACGCAGCCGCGCCACCCACGGCAGGAAGCGCAGGCCGAAACTGGACCAGCCGTGCGCCAGCAGCGCGTAGGGCTGGGTCGACGGATCGCCCCAGACGTAGGTGGCGATGGTTTCGCCGTTGACCTGCAGCTGGCCGCGCTGCATCTCCGCGTCGCCCCGGGCGGCCCGTGCACGGCTGCGGCTGCTGGCGAACGGGGTGGCGAACAGGCGCGCGGCACGGTTTACCGTGCGCTGCGGCGCGAGCCGGCCGCCCAGCACGAAGCCGGTGCGCACGGTGGCGAGCTTGAGTCGATCGATGACGGTGGACATGGGCGTTGCCTCAGGTTTGCCAGCTGCGCCACAGGCGCTCGAACGCCGCCCGGGTGCGCTGGCCGGCTTCATCGAAGCCGAACAGCCCGGCGTCGTGGTGCAGGCCGAGCATCAGCGCATAGATCTCGAAAGCGAGCTGGGCGACGTCGGTATCGGCGCGCAGTTCGCCCAGCCCGACCGCCTGCGTGATCGCCTTTTGCAGCTCGTCGCGCCAGCCGGCCTGCTGCCGCACCACGCCATCGTGCAGCGCGCCGTCGCGGCCGTCGTACTCGCTCACGGCGGACAGCAGCACACAGCCGCGCTGGTGCTCGCGGCTCCATTCGAACCAGTTCGCAACGATCGCGCGCAACCGCGGCAGGCCCTTGGGCTGCTGTAGCGCCGGCAGCAGCACCTGGGCCACGAAACGCTGGCGGCCGGTATCGAGTACGGCCAGCTGCAGGTCTTCGCGCGAGCCGAAATGGGCGAACACGCCACTCTTGGACATGCCCACGTCGCCCGCCAGGCCGCCGATCGACAGGCCCTCCAGCCCGTCGCGGCGGGCCAGCGCGTAGGCGTGGTCGAGGATGGTGTCGCGGGTGGCCGCACGCTTGCCCGGAAGGGTTGCCGTCTTCATGGTCACGAAAAATAGCACGATCGTTCGTTCCATATCAAACGCAAGCTCACGCGGCCTCGGCAAACCTTGCGGGTATGCTTTGCCACTGCACGCCAAGGAGGATCCCCATGAAATTCCGCAACCTGACCATCCCGCTGGCCACCGCCCTGCTGGCCGCCTGCGTCACCTCGCCGACCGGCCGCTCGCAGCTGATGATGGTGTCGGACAGCCAGATGAGCCAGATGGGCCTGAGCGCGTTCAACGACATGCGCAAGCAGGGCAAGTTCGTCGACGCCCCGCGCGAGCGCGCCTATGCCACCTGCGTGTCCAACGCGCTGATCGCAGTGCTGCCGCCGCCATGGAACACCCAGCAGTGGGAAGTGCAGATCATCGGCGACGACACGGCCAACGCGTTCGCCCTGCCCGGCGGCCGCATCGGCGTGAACCGCGGCATGTTCAAGATCGCCACCAACCAGGACCAGCTGGCGGTGGTGCTGGGCCACGAGTTGTCGCACGTGGTATCGCGCCATGGCGCCGAGCGCGTGTCCGACAACATGGCGGCGCAGGCGGCGGTGGCCGCCGGCACCATCTATGCCGGCTCGCGCGGCAGCGACGCCGGCAACGCCGCGGCCCTGCTCGGCGTGGGCGCGGAGGTGGGCATCCTGCTGCCGTTCTCGCGCACCCAGGAAAGCGAGGCGGATACGCTGGGCCAGCGCTACATGGCGCAGGCCGGTTTCGATCCACGCGCCGCGGCAGCGTTGTGGGGCAAGATGGGTGCACAGGGCGGCAGCAAGCCGCCAGCGTTCCTGTCCACCCACCCTTCTTCCGGCAACCGCGCGCAGGCGCTGGATCGGCAGGCGCAGCTACTGCTGCCGGTGTACCAGCAGGCGCGCGCCAGCGGCCACGCGCCGAACTGCCGGATGTAGATGACGAGCCTGCGCCGCACTCCTGCGCCTGCGGCTTGCTGCGTCGCACCACCGCCTGCGGGGACGACGTACTAAACTTCTCGCTTTGATTCATCGCCCCGACTCCGCTCGGGGCGATGAGTTTCAGGCGTTTTCACACCCCCAGGCAGGGTCCCATTCGCTCCCCGCCGCCTCTGTAGATGCCATCGGCACCGCAAATCAATGGAGTCATCGTTCCAATGATCTTTGAAACCATCGCCAACACGGGTCACGAAGAAGTCGTCTTCTGCCACAACAAGGACGCCGGCCTGAAGGCCATCATCGCGATCCACAACACGGTGCTGGGCCCCGCGCTCGGTGGTCTGCGCATGTGGCCGTACAAGACCGAGCAGGAGGCGGTGAACGACGTGCTGCGCCTGTCGCGCGGCATGACCTTCAAGAACGCCGTGGCCGGCCTGAACCTGGGCGGCGGCAAGGCGGTGATCATCGGCGACCCGAGCAAGGACAAGTCCGAGGCGCTGTTCCGCGCATTCGGCCGTTTCGTCAACTCGTTGAACGGCCGCTACATCACCGCCGAGGACGTCGGCATCGACGTCAACGACATGGAATACGTGTTCCGCGAAACCGAGTACGTCACCGGCGTGCACCAGGTGCACGGCGGCTCGGGCGACCCGTCGCCGTTCACCGCCTACGGCTCGCTGCAGGGCCTGATGGCCGCGCTGCAGTTCAAGCACGGCAACGAGGACGTGGGCAAGTACAGCTACGCCGTGCAGGGCGCCGGCCACGTCGGCGGCGAGTTCATCAAGCTGCTGCGCGAACAGGGCGCCAAGGTGTTCGTCACCGACATCAACAAGGAAGCGGTGCAGCGCTGCGTGGACGAGCTGGGCTGCGAGGCGGTGGGCCTGGACGAGATCTACGACGTCGACGCCGACGTGTACTCGCCGTGCGCGCTGGGCGGCACGCTCAACGAGCAGACCATCGACCGCATCAAGGCCAAGATCATCTGCGGCCCCGCCAACAACCAGCTGGCCACCGACGCGATCGGCGACGAATTGAACCGCCGCGGCGTGCTGTACTCACCGGACTACGCGGTGAACGCCGGCGGCGTGATGAACGTGTCGCTGGAGATCGACGGCTACAACCGCGAGCGCGCGATGCGCATGATGCGCACCATCTACTACAACCTGGGCCGCATCTTTGAGATATCCAAGACCGAGAACATCCCGACCTACAAGGCGGCCGACCGCCTGGCCGAGGAGCGCATCAGCGCGATCGGCAAGCTGAAGCTGTCGCACATGGGCAACGGCGGCACCCGCTTCCAGGGCCGCATGCGCGGCCAGTAAGCCACACCGTTGCGGGCATTGCCGGCTTCCGGCCTGCCTGGTTCCATGAAGGCCTGCCGCCACCCGTGCGGCGGGCCTTTGCTTGTGCGGGGCATTAATCGAATAATCAGCTGCGGGAGGGGTGCCAGAGGTGCGCAGGATGATGATCTGGCTGGGATGGGGCTTGTTCGCGCTGGTGCTGCTGGTGATCAGCGGGTTGCTGCTGGCCGACCACCTGACCCCGCGCGCCACCGGCGTGCCCAGCACCGCGTTGCCGCCGCAGCCCACACAGACCCCGATCGACCGCGAGCTGACCCCGTACCTTGCCAGACACCCGGGGGAGACGGCGGCGACCTTGCTGTCCGACGGACTGGACGCGTTCGCTGCGCGCGCGGCGTCCGCGCGCCTGGCCGGGCGCAGCCTCGACCTGCAGTACTACATATGGCACGACGATCTGGTCGGCCATCTGCTGGCGCGCGAGGTGTACGCCGCGGCCGAGCGCGGCGTGCGTGTGCGCCTGTTGCTCGACGACATCAACACCAAGGGACTGGACCCGGCGCTGCTGGCGCTGGACGCGCACCCGAACATCGAGGTGCGGCTGTACAACCCGTTCCGCAACCGCAGCGGCGTGTGGCGATTGCTGGAGATGGTGCACCGCTTCTTCAGCGTCAACCATCGCATGCACAACAAGGCGTGGATCGCCGACGGTCGGGTCGCACTGGTCGGCGGACGCAACATCGGCGACGAATACTTCGACGCCAACCGCAGCGTGAATTTCCGTGATCTGGACATGCTGCTGCTCGGCCCGGCGGTGGCCGACGCCAGCGCGATCTTCGACGATTTCTGGAACTCCAGCGCCGCCGTGCCGATCGAGGCGCTGAACCCGCAGACGCCGGAAAGCCTGCACGCTCTGGTGGCGGCGCTCGCCAGCGAGTGCACCGACGCCGCCGCGCAGGTCTACCTGGACCGGGTCGCCGCCTCGCCCTCGGTGCAGCGCCTGGCCAACCACGACCTGTCGCCGCACTGGAGCACGAACATCGTGGTGGCGTCCGACCCGCCGCTGAAGACGACAACCGCCGATCGCCGCGGCTGGCTGCAGCCGCGGCTGGTCGCCCACCTGGATGACGTGCACAGCGAAGTGCTGCTGATTTCGCCCTACTTCGTTCCCGGCAGGCAAGGCGCGGCGACCCTGCTCGGCCTGGCGCGCGACGGCACCCATGTCGGCGTGATCACCAACTCGCTGGCCGCGAACGACGTGCCGGCCGTGCACAGCGGCTACGAGCGCTATCGCCGGCAGTTGCTGAACGGTGGCGTGAGCCTGTTCGAGATCCGCCGCCATGGCCCGGTCGCCACCCACGGCCTGTTCGGCAGCAGCGGCGCCAGCCTGCACACCAAGGCATTCGTGATCGACGGCGCGCGCGGCTTCGTCGGCTCGTTCAACCTCGACCCGCGCTCGGCCAACCTCAACACCGAGATGGGCGTGCTGTTCGACGACGACGCCCTGGCCCACGACCTGCGCCAGGAATATCTGCGGTTGGCCGCACCGGCGCTGAGCTACCAGCTGCGCCGCGGCGCGGACGGCTCGCCGCAGTGGCTGGACCGCAGCGTGCAGCCGCCCGAGGTGCTCGAACACGAGCCCGACGCCGGCTGGTGGCTGCGCACGGTCACCCGCGCGATCAGCTGGCTGCCGATCGAGTCGCAACTGTAAGAGCGCACCCCGTGCGCGATGCTTTCCGTCACGTGACGAAGAGCATCGCGCACGACCGAAGGAAGTCCCTTGCGGACAAGGTGCGCTCCTACACACAGGCCAAGGATTGCCGCGTGCGCTAAAATCGCCGGTCTGCATTCAAGGAGTCCGCCATGCGTCCGTTTCCGCTCGGAGAAGACATCGACCTGCTGCGCGAGTCCGTGCATGCGTTCGCGGAAAAGGAAATCGCCCCGCGCGCCGACCGCATCGACCGCGACAACCTGTTCCCCGCCGACCTGTGGCGCAAGTTCGGCGAGATGGGCCTGCTCGGGGTGACCGTCCCGGAGACCTACGGCGGCAGCGGCATGGGCTTCCTGGCGCACATGGTGGCGATGGAGGAAATTTCGCGCGCGTCCGGCTCGGTCGGCCTGTCCTACGGCGCGCACTCCAACCTGTGCCTCAACAACATTTTCCACAACGGCAACGAAGTGCAGCGCCGCAAGTACCTGCCGAAACTATGCAGCGGCGAACACGTCGGTGCGCTGGCGATGAGCGAGCCCGGCGCCGGTTCCGACGTAGTCGGCTCGATGAGCTGCAAGGCCGAGCCGCGCGGCGACGTGTGGGTGGCCAACGGCAACAAGATGTGGATCACCAATGGGCCGGATGCCGACGTGCTGCTGGTCTACATGCGCACCGCGCCGCGCCCGGCCGGCAGCCGCTGCATGACCGCCTTCATCGTCGAGAAGGGCATGAAGGGTTTCTCCACCGCGCAGAAACTGGACAAGCTCGGCATGCGCGGCTCCAACACCTGCGAGCTGGTATTCGACAACTGCGAGATCCCGGCCGAGAACATCGTGGGCGAGGTCAACGAAGGCGTGCGCGTGCTGATGAGCGGGCTGGACACCGAACGGCTGGTGCTGTCCGGCGGCCCGATCGGCCTGATGCAGGCGGCGCTCGACATCACCCTGCCCTACGTGCGCGAGCGCAAGCAGTTCAACGCGCCGATCGGCACCTTCGAGATCATGCAGGCCAAGGTCGCCGACATGTACACCGCGCTGCAGAGCTCGCGCGGCTTCGCCTACATGGTGGCGCAGCAGTTCGACAGCGGCGTGAAGTCGCGCATCGACCCGGCCGCCTGCCTGCTCAACGCCTCGGTCAACGCGGTGAAGGTGGCGCTGGAGGCGATCCAGTCGCTGGGCGGCAACGGCTACATCAACGAGTTCCCCGCCGGCCGCCTACTGCGCGACGCCAAGCTGTACGAGATCGGCGCGGGCACCAACGAGATCCGCCGCATGCTGATCGGCCGCGAGCTGTTCCATGGCAAGGCATAAGCAACATGCGCCGACAAAGGCATCGGCGCCGGCACATCGAACCGAGTTCCGCCGCATGCTGATCGGCCGCGAGCTGTTCCATGGCAAGGCATGAGCAACATGCGCCGACAAAGGCATCGGCGCCGGCACATCGAACCGAATTCCGCCGCATGCTGATCGGCCGCGAGCTGTTCCATGGCAAGGCATGATTTCCCCACATCGGATAAGGAAAGGCCCGCACCAGGCGGGCCTTTCGTTTGTGTGCACCGATCTGCTCAGAACGCCCAGCTGAAACTGGCGCTGGCCATCTGCGCCTGCCGGCCCTGGCCCAGGTAACGGTCGTAGCCGAACTGCAGGCTGGCGCGCGGCGTCATCTTCCAGTCCAGCGTGGTGCCGAGCATGCCGCCGTAACGTGACAGGCCGATGCCCCCCACCGGGGCGAACTGGTTGACCCCGCTGAAGCTGGCATCGAATGCCTCGCCGCGCAGGCCGAACGACTGCTGCCACAGCATGCGTCCCTGCATGGCGAGGCTGCCGCCACCGGGCAGCGCCCATTCGCGGGTGACACGCAGACCCGCGCCGGCCTGCCAGCGCGCCGTACTCTGCGCCGCCGATTTCAGGCCAAAGCCGTAGGCGCCCAGCTCGTTGAAACCATCGCGCCGGATCTGCGCGTACTGCAGGTTCATGTACGGGGTGAGCTGCGTGCGGCCCAGGGTGAAGCGGTAACCGCTTTCGCCATAGGCCACGCCGTAGCGGCCATGGACGTCGCTGGCGACCCCGGCGAACTGGTCGCCCAGTTGCAATTGGCGACGCATGGTTTCCCGATAACTGCCGATGCCGAAGCGGCCCATGGCGTACCACGATCCGTGGACCATGCCGCCATACAGCATGCCTTCCAGCGCATGGCTGCGGCCCTGGTCCGCACTTTCGGCCAGCCGCCCCAGGCTCCGGCTCTGGCTCAGCGCATAGCCCGCGACGCCGTTGCTACCGACGCGCAGGTCCTGCCCGACCAGCGCACCGCTGAGGTCGTAGCCGACGTGCCCATAGCCGCTGCGCGACATGCCACCGTGATAGCCAAGGCTCTGCGTCCAGGCACCGGCCTGCGGCGCATCGAGCAGGCGGTCGAAACGGTCGGACAGCGCCCGCGTACCGGCGTCAATCGCCTCGAAGGTCATCGCCGCGCTGGCCGCATGCAACTGGCCGGAAAGGCTTTCCAGCGAACGCTGCATGACCTCGGTGGAAACGGCATGTTGCAGGTTCGCGGCACCCTCGACAAAGCCCGTGCCGACCGATGTTCCGCTGGCGACGCCCTGCAACTGGCTGTTGATCTGCTGGAACGCGCTCTGCGTGCGCAGCGCGGCGCCGAAGCTGGCGGCGGTGTACGGCAGGCCCTGGATCTGGCTCAGGTTTACCTGCTGCACGTTGAGCCAGGCATTGCTGGCGTCGTAGCTCAGCGTCGCGGTCAGCGCCACGCCGGGAGCCATGTTCAGCGCCGAGAAGGTGCCCGTGAGGCCAGCGTTGGCCGTCAGCACCGTCGTATGCGAGTTGAGGGTGTAATTGGCATTGGCGCCGTACACGTAAAGGTCGCCGCCGGACAAGGTGGCCGTACCGTTCACGTACAGTTGCGAACCCAGCGACACCGCCATTCGTCCGCTGCCCTGCTGCAGATAGTTGCCACTCAGATGGACGTCGCCCTGGCTCACCACCAGCACACCGGCGTTGGTCACGTTGTTGTAGACCGAGAAGCCGGTGGGATTCAGTTGCGTGGAAGCGGACATCAGCGTGCCCGCCGCGCCAATCTCCACCGGGCTGTGCAACCCCGCCACGGCGAGCGTGCCGCCCTGCACCTGGGTGAGGCCGGTATAGCTGCTTTCGCCGCCCCAGAGGTTGAGCCGGCCCGGCCCCTGCTTGATCAACCCGCCGGCACCGGAGATCGGATTGCCCCAGGTCGAGGTACCGCTGAAATTCACCGTGACGTCGCCCCAGTCGAACCTTGCCGGCCCCTGGACTGCCGCGAACACGTCCAGGGCTCCGTAGCCGAACGTGGGGTCGGGACCGGGCGCACCGAGATCGCGCGCGGTGCCGAGCAGGGTCTGGCGCACCAGGTCGTTGCTGAAATACGGAAAAGCCTGCCACACCAGCGCTGCCGCGCCCGACACCTGCGGTGCCGCGAACGAGGTACCGCTGACAACCCAGTAGGAGGGGTTGGTGGTGCTGGCCGTGGTGTCCTTGTCCAGCACGATCACGTCGCCCGGCGCGGCCAGGCAGTAGTTCATGGTCCGCCCGCAGGCGTTGGAGTAGCTCGCCAGCTGGGTGGGATGGTTGCTGTCCAGCGCCACCGCGACCAGCCAGCCCTTGTCCAGCCCCAGACCCGGTGCCACCGTGGGCAGGCTGGCGATGTCGCTGGGACTGGTGCGTGATTCGTTACCCGCCGCGAACACCACCAGGCCGCCATGCTGCACCACGAACGGCTGGTAGGCTTGGCCAAAGGCCTGGTTGATCGAGGCGTTGGTGGTGTCCCAGTAGATGCCGCCCCAGGAATTGTTCATCACCTGCACGCCGGCATTGATCAGGGCCGGGTTGAGTGTCTGTGCGAAGAAGGCCGCGTCGGCGGCGGTCACCGCGTTGCCCTGGCCGGAGCCGTCGTCCTTCGGCGTCACGTCGCTGATGATGCGTGCCGAGACCAGGCTGGCCCTGGGCGCGATGCCGCCGGGGAATTTGGCGAACCCCGTGCCTGCGGCGATCTCCGACACCCAGGTGCCGTGGCCGACCACATCGTCGATGGCCGTCTTGTTGACCGTGGGGTCGACGTAGATCAATTCCTGCGTGACTCGCCCGGCCACGGTGGGATTGCTGCGCATGATGCCGCTGTCGACCACGCCGATGGTCACGCCGACGCCGGTGTAGCCTAGGCTTTGCGCGCCGCTAGCCCGGGTAATTGAGAGCTGGGCATCCAACGGTGGCTGGGCACTGGGAGGCGGTGACGGTGGTGGCGCCGGCGGCGGGGATGTCGGCACCGCTGGCGGCGGCGTGGGCTTGCTGCCGCCGCCCCCGCCGCAGGCACTCAGCCCAAGTGCCATGGCCACCAGCAGGGCCATTTCGCGACGCCGCCAACCCGAGTCGAGCACTTTCATTCATCCCCCTTGACCACAGTCCGATCTCATGCAGCAACGGCGTGATGGATATGCCGCCGCTTGCCCCCATGCGCATCTTGGCACAACGAAAATCCAATGAAACCGGATGCAAATCCAGACACCGCAAGGACTTGCGGTTGTTTGCCGAGTTTTGCAGCAGGCTGCGATAATTGGTCAGTTGTCTGTCAGGCGTTCGCGCCCCTCAAGTCTTGCAAGCGGAGTTCTCCATGTCGGATGTCAACGTCGTCATCGTCGGTGCCAAGCGCACCGCCATCGGCTCCTTCCTCGGCCAGTTCACCGGCGTGCCTACCCCGAAGCTCGGTGCCACCGCGATTCGCGCGGCGCTGGAGCAGTCGGGCGTGGCTCCCGCCGACGTCAGCGAGGTGATCATGGGCTGCGTGTTGCCCGCCAACCTGGGCCAGGCGCCGGCGCGCCAGGCCTCGCTCGGTGCCGGTCTGCCGACCAGCACCGGCTGCACCACGATCAACAAGGTGTGCGGCTCGGGCATGAAGGCGATCATGCTGGGTCATGACCTGATCAGGGCCGGCTCGGCGGCCGTGGTGGTCGCCGGCGGCATGGAGTCGATGACCAACGCCCCGCACATGGTGCAGGCGCGCACCGGCATCCGCTACGGCGACGGCCAACTGGTCGACCACATGGCCTGGGACGGCCTGACCAACCCCTACGACGGCAAGTCGATGGGCTTGTTCGGCGAACTGTGCGCCGACAAGTACCACTTCACCCGCGAGCAGCAGGATGCGTTCGCCATCGAGTCGGTCAACCGGGCCAAGGCGGCACAGCAGAATGGCGGCTTCGCCGGCGAAATCGTGCCGGTGACGGTGAGCGGCCGCAAGGGCGACGTGGTGGTCGACACCGACGAGCAGCCCGGTCGTTCCGACGTGGCCAAGGTTCCCTCGCTGAAGCCCGCCTTCCGCAAGGAGAACGGCACGATCACCGCCGCCAGCTCGTCCAGTATCTCCGACGGCGCCGCCGCGGTGGTGCTGCTGTCGGCCGACGATGCGAACAAGCGCGGCCTGAAACCGCTGGCGCGCATCGTGGCGCACGCCACCCACTCGCAGGAACCGGAGTGGTTCACCACCGCGCCGGTCAGTGCGATCCAGAAGGTATTGGACAAGGCCGGCTGGAAGGTTGGCGATGTCGACCTGTTCGAGATCAACGAGGCGTTCGCCGTGGTCGCGATGGCCCCGATGAAGGAGCTCGGCATCCCGCACGACAAGCTCAACGTCAACGGCGGCGCCTGCGCGCTCGGGCACCCGATCGGCGCCAGCGGCGCGCGGCTGGTGGTGACCCTGCTGAACGCGCTGAAAACACGCGGCCTCAAGCGCGGTGTCGCCTCACTGTGCATCGGCGGCGGCGAGGCGACGGCGATCGCGGTGGAATGCATTGGCTGATACGCAGCGCATCGCCATGACCGACGCATGATATTCAGATGACGGCCGGATAAATCAGTTTTTAATACGCACTGAAGCTCCACACATAAAGATGTGGCGCGGTCACCGCGAAAGCGCTATTAATACACGGCCAAATGGCATTCCACGGCAAAGGAGATCCACCATGAAGTTTACGCGTACCCTACTCGCCGCCGCGCTCGTCGCGCTGTTGGCGGCATGCAGCAACGGCGCGCAGGATTCCGCGCAAGACGCTCAGAAGTCGGCTGACACCGCGCAGCAGGCTGCTGATACCGCGCAGAAGGCTGCCGAGGCTCCGGCAGCGGCGGCGGCTCCGGCTGCTGCTGAGGCCCCGGCTGCTGCCCCGGCCTCCACCGCTGCCGCTCCGGCCGCAGCTCCAGCGGCAGCTCCGGCCACCACGGCTGCCGCTCCGGCTGCTACTGCAGTCGACGCCGCCGCCAAGGCTGCCGACGCTGCCAAGGACGCCGCCGGCGCCGCCAAGGACGCGGCCGACAAGGCCAAGGACGCCGTGAAGGGGCATTGATCCTTCTCTGGTTTCCTGAAAAAACGGCCGCCTTGCGCGGCCGTTTTTTTTCGTCGACGATTTGCCACTCCATCCGTGATTTTGGTCGCCGGCCCGCGCCCGCTATCATTCGTGGTTCGGCCTTGATGGCAACCACTCCGTGAGCCCGCATCCATGAGCGTCATTGCATCGCAGATTGATCCGCGTTCTGCCGAGTTCCAGGCCAGCAGCAGGCAATTGCGCGCCGTGGCGGACGATTTGCAGCGCGAACTGACGCGCAGCGCGGAAGGTGGCGGAGCGAAGGCGCGCGAAAAGCACGTTGCCCGCGGCAAGTTGCTGCCGCGCGAGCGCATCCGCGCCCTGCTCGATCCCGGTTCGCCATTCCTGGAACTCTCGCCGCTGGCCGCGCACGGCATGTACGACGACGCCGCGCCCGCCGCCGGCATCATCACCGGCATCGGCCGGGTCAACGGCATCGAGGTGGTGGTGGTCGCCAACGATGCCACGGTCAAGGGCGGCACCTACTTCCCGATGACGGTGAAGAAACACCTGCGCGCGCAGGAAGTGGCGCTGGAAAACAACCTGCCCTGCATCTACCTGGTCGACTCCGGCGGCGCCTTCCTGCCGCTGCAGGACGAGGTGTTCCCGGACAAGGAACATTTCGGGCGGATCTTCTACAACCAGGCGCGGATGTCCGCGCTCAACATCCCGCAGATCGCCGTGGTGATGGGCAGCTGCACCGCCGGTGGCGCCTACGTGCCGGCGATGAGCGACGAAACGATCATCGTGCGCGAGCAGGGCACCATCTTCCTCGGTGGACCGCCGCTGGTGAAGGCCGCCACCGGCGAGGTGGTGGATGCCGAGACGCTGGGCGGCGCGGACGTCCATACGTCTGTCTCCGGCGTGGCCGACCACTACGCCGAGAACGACGCGCACGCGCTGTCGATCGCACGCGACATCGTCGGTCACCTGAACCGCAGGAAGGGCATGCCGCTGGCGCTGCGCGCACCGGTCGAGCCGAAATATCCGGCCGAGGAACTCTACGGCGTGATCCCGCAGGACACCCGCCGCCCGTTCGACATCCGCGAGGTGATCGCGCGCGTCGTCGATGGCTCCGAGTTCCACGAGTTCAAGGCGCGCTACGGCAAGACCCTGGTGTGCGGCTTCGCGCACATTCACGGCTACCCGGTGGGTATCGTCGCCAACAACGGCATCCTGTTCGCCGAAAGCGCACTGAAGGGCGCGCACTTCATCGAGCTGTGCAACCAGCGCAACGTGCCACTGGTGTTCCTGCAGAACATCACCGGCTTCATGGTCGGCAGAAAGTACGAACAGGCGGGTATCGCCAAGGACGGCGCCAAGATGGTCACCGCCGTGGCCTGCTCGCACGTGCCGAAGTTCACTGTGGTGATCGGCGGCAGCTTCGGCGCCGGCAACTATGCCATGTGCGGCCGCGCCTACGGCGCCCGCTTCCTGTGGATGTGGCCGAACGCGCGCATCTCGGTGATGGGTGGTGAGCAGGCCGCCAGCGTACTGGCCACGGTGAAGCGCGACGGCATCGAGGCGCGCGGCGGCGAGTGGTCGGCGGCCGAGGAGGCTGCCTTCAAGGCGCCTATCCGCGAGCAATACGAGCGCCAGGGCCACCCCTACTACGCCAGCGCACGGCTGTGGGACGACGGCATCATCGACCCGGTGGACACCCGCCGCGTGCTCGGCCTGGCGATCTCCGCCTCGCTCAACGCGCCGATCGAGCCGCAGCGCTACGGCGTGTTCCGCATGTGAGCGTCCGCTCCGTACGCAACGATCCCGCGGGGATGCACGGCAATGATTCGTGGCAGCCGCGCCGGCGGAACGGCGGCGCAGCGGGATGAGCCTCGCGCGGCCGTCTCGTCAGCCGACCGGATGCGTGATCGCCCTGCCGTCCGCGGTCTGGGTTGAGGGTTGGCGCTTGGCGAATCGCGCACCCATCCACAGCAAGACCAGGGTCAGCCCGTAGAACACCAGCTGCATGCCGGCCGGCTGCGCGTCGTAACCGACCAGGATGTGGGCGGTCTGGCCCGGTACCGAGCCATTGCCGAGCAGCCACGAGCTGTCCCACAGCTGGTTGCCCCAGGCCGGCAACAGGTCGGCCTGGATCAGGTAGCGCGCGGCCGTCGAGGCCAGTCCCGCCGCCAGCAGCACCAGCATGCCGTTGGTGACGCCGAAGAAGTGCCGCATCGGGATGCGCAGCAGGCCCGCGTACAGCGCGAACCCCAGCGCCGCACCAGCCGCCGTACCGATCGCCAGGCCGGTCCACAGGTGACCGGCACCGCCGGCGCGCATGCCGTACAGGAACAGCACCACCTCGGAGCCCTCGCGTAGCACCGCCAGCGCCACCACCGCCAGCAGCAGCCCCAGCGAACTGGCGCCACTGTGCACCGCGCTGCCCAGCTCGCGCATCTGCCGGCTCAGTTCGCGGCCATGGCTGGACATCCACAGCACGTGCCAGCCGATCATCAACACCGCGGCCAGCAGCACGATGGCATTGAACAGTTCCTGCCCGGCACCGCTGAATGCCGAGGCCAGCAGGTCGGCCGACAGCGCCACCAGTACGGCACCGAACACTCCCAGCGCGATCCCGCCGCCGATGAACCAGCCACGCCGCATCACGCCGCGGGTGGCAGCCGCCACCACGCTGACGATCAGCGCCGCCTCCAGCACTTCACGAAACACCAGCAAGGCTACGGCTCCCATGGCGCTACTCCACCACCAACGTGCCCTGCGCGGTGGGCTGGTGGAAGTCGCCATAGAAGCGATAGTGCCCGCGCTTGAGCGGGCCGATGAACAAGCTGGTGCGGCTGTTCGGCATCACGATCTTCTCCGCGGGAAAGTCGTCGCTTTCGAACTCCTCCGGCGAGGCGTCCTGGTTGACCAGATCCAGCCTGACCCGGGTATCCGCCGGAATGCGCAGTTCGCTCGGCTGGTAGCGGTGGTCCTTCAGGGTCAGCGTGTAGCTGGGAACATCCGCCGCGCTAGCCAGCAGCGGCAGCGACATGGCGAACACGAACGGCAACAGGCGCTGCATGCAAAGCTCCCATATCGAGGATGACTGATTGATAGTCATTATCATTCATTGGTGCATGGTACTCCATCGCCCGGCATGACGCCAAGTGGGCGGTCAACCAAGCCACACCATGGCGAGACAGGCAAAAACCGCTCCGACTGGATCTGACGGCATGGCGGCGTGCCGCCGGCGGCGGGCTCAGCCTTGCGGTGCCTCGCCGCGCAGGCGCACGTCGTTCGGCAGCATGTTGATGCGTTCCACGCTGGCTTCGCGCAGCGACTCGAAGAAGCGCTGCACCTGCTGACACACTGCCATGGTGCCCTCGCGCGCGATCGCCGAAACCAGGAACCACGGCTGGGTCCAGCCCAGCTCGGCGATGATCTTCTCCGCCACGGTTTGGCGCTCATCCGCTGGCAGCACGTCGGCCTTGTTCAGCACCAGCCAGCGCGGGCGCTCCAGCAGTTCCGGATTGAATTTCTGCAGCTCCTGCTCGATCGCGCGCACCTGTCCGGCCACGTCGGAACCGTCGATCGGCGCGATGTCGACGATGTGCAGCAGCAGGCTGGTGCGCGCCACGTGGCGCAGGAACTGGATGCCCAGCCCGGCACCTTCGGCAGCACCCTCGATCAGGCCGGGGATGTCGGCGATCACAAAGCTCTGGTCGGTGCCCAGGCTGACCACGCCCAGGTTCGGATGCAGTGTGGTGAACGGGTAGTCCGCCACCCGCGGCGTCGCCGCCGATACCGCGCGGATGAAGGTGGACTTGCCGGCGTTGGGAAAGCCGAGCAGGCCGACGTCGGCCAGCAGGCGCAACTCCAGCTTCAGCTCGCGCACGTCGCCCGGCGTGCCCGGTGTGGCCTTGCGCGGTGCCCGGTTCACCGAGCTCTTGAAGTGGATGTTGCCCAGCCCGCCCTTGCCGCCCTGCGCCACCAGCATGCGCTGGCCGTGGGCGGTGAGGTCACCGATCACCTCGTCGGTGTCGACATTGGTGACCATCGTCCCCACCGGCACGCGGATCGTGGTGTCCTCGCCGCCCTTGCCGTACATCTGGCTACCCATGCCGTTCTCGCCGCGCTGTGCCTTGAAGCTGCGCTGGTGGCGAAAGTCGATCAGGGTGTTCAGGCCTTCATCGGCGACCAGCCACACCGAGCCGCCGCTGCCGCCGTCGCCGCCGTCGGGGCCGCCGAAGGGAATGAACTTCTCGCGGCGGAAGCTGATGCAGCCATTGCCGCCGTCACCGGCCTGGACTCGGATTTGCGCTTCGTCGACGAATTTCATTGGAGAGCCGGGATTTGGGATTCGAGATACGGGATTCGGGAGAGCGGCTTGTCGCCGACATGGTACGGGAGGCGGGGCGTTTCGGCTTTTACGAATCCCGAATCCCCAATCCCGAATCCCGGGCAAAAAACAAAAGCCCCGCCGGAGCGGGGCCTTTGCTGCCGCGTCGGGTGGAATCAGCCTTGCACGACGCTGACGAAGCGGCGGTTCTTGGCGCCGCTGACCTTGAATTCGACCTTGCCGTCGACCAGCGCGAACAGCGTGTGGTCACGGCCGAGGCCCACGCCGGTACCCGGGTGGAACTGGGTGCCGCGCTGGCGCACGATGATGTTGCCGGCCTCAATGGCCTGGCCACCGTAGATCTTCACGCCGAGGTACTTCGGGTTCGAATCGCGACCATTGCGGGTGGAACCACCTGCCTTCTTGTGTGCCATGACTTTCTACTCCGGCTGAATCAGGCGTTGATGCCCGTGATCTCGATTTCGGTGAAATGCTGACGATGGCCCTGCTGACGCTTGTAGTGCTTGCGGCGGCGGAACTTGATGATGCGGATCTTGTCGGCGCGGCCGTGCTTGCGCACGGTGGCGCTGACGGTGGCGCCCGCGACGACCGGCGCACCGACGGTGACCGACTCGCCGGAACCGACCAGCAGTACCTGGTCGAAGCTCACGGTGGCGCCTTCATCGGCGGTCAACAGCTCCACGCGCAGCACGTCGCCCTGCTGCACACGGTACTGCTTGCCACCGGTCTTGATGACTGCATAACTCATGGAAATGCCCTTCTGTCGTTATTCTCTTGGGTATTTCGCCCCGAACTGGCCGGAACGAACGCGGGAGTATAACGAGACCACGGGCTGCTGGTCAATTCCTGACCAGTCGGCTAGGACTGGGCCGACGCCGCAGACTTTGCCGGAGCCGGCACCGCCGCCGGCCTGGACTTGGGCTTGGCTGCCGGTTTGTGATGGTGAACGGGCTTGTGCCGGACGTGCTTCTTCACCGGCCGGGTCGCCGGCTTGGTCTCGCTCTCGGCAGCCTCCGGCGCGGCCGGACAGCGCCCCTGCGCGTCGAGGCTGCCCTTCTTCTGCAACTCCTGCAGCATCGTGCGGGTGCGCTCCTGCCCCCATTGCTGGCCCACCTGGGTCGCCTCGGCCATGGCCGCCGGCATTTCGGTCAGCACCTTCTGGCCCAGCGGCGAGCGGTAGAACTTGAGCAATCCTTCGATTTCCTCGCCGCTGAAATGGCGCTGGAACACCGGCACCATGCGCTGCGCCACGGCGGTGGCGCCGTCGCCATCGACGAACCCCTGCCAGTACTCCGCCGGCACGCAGGGAAGTTTCTGCCGCATCTGCGCCGCCATCTGCGTGTTCATCTGGCCGAGGGTCTGCTCCACCCGCATCACCTTGAACAGGTCGCGCACCTGCTGCTCGCTGGGCGCCACCGCAGCGGCGCCCCCGCAGAAGACGAGCAGCCACAACAGGGCGCCGATCCGGATCCAGGTGTGCATGGGCGGTGGTCTCCGACTGAGCGACCACGCGGCCGCGAAACCGTGCATTAGGCCATACGTCGCGCCCGATCGGAACTTTCCGGCTGAAGCGGCAATAACTGACCTGCCCAGGTTGGTATAGTGCGCGTTCCCCCCCATATCCGGCGTCCATGGACACCATTCGCATCCGCGGCGCACGCACGCACAACCTCAAGAACATCGACCTCGACCTACCCCGCGACCAGTTGATCGTCATCACCGGCCTGTCCGGTTCCGGCAAATCCTCGCTGGCCTTCGACACCATCTACGCCGAGGGCCAGCGCCGCTACGTGGAATCACTGTCGTCCTACGCACGGCAGTTCCTGTCGATGATGGAGAAGCCCGACGTCGACCACATCGAAGGCCTGTCGCCGGCGATCTCGATCGAGCAAAAATCCACCTCGCACAACCCGCGCTCCACCGTCGGCACCATCACCGAGGTGTACGACTACCTGCGCCTGCTGTACGCCCGCGTCGGCACGCCGCGCTGCCCCGACCACGGCACGCCGCTGGAGGCGCAGACGGTGAGTCAGATGGTCGACGCCACCCTGGCGCTGGATCCGGAGCAGCGCTACATGCTGCTGGCGCCAGTGATCCGCGAGCGCAAGGGCGAGCACGTGCAGGTGTTCGAGCAGCTGCGTGCGCAGGGCTTCGTGCGCACCCGCGTCGACGGCGCGGTGTACGACCTGGATGCGGTACCGCCGCTGGGGCTGCGCATCAAGCACACGATCGAGGTGGTGGTGGATCGCTTCCGCCCGCGCGAGGACATCAAGCAGCGCCTGGCCGAATCGTTCGAGACCGCGCTGCGCCTGGGCGACGGACTGGTGATCCTGGCCAACATGGACGTGCCAGGCGCGCCCGAACAGATGCTGTCCTCGCGCTACTCCTGCCCGGTCTGCGACTACTCGCTGCCGGAGCTGGAGCCGCGGCTGTTCTCGTTCAATTCGCCGATCGGCGCCTGCCCGGCCTGCGACGGCCTGGGCGTGACCCAGGTGTTCGACCCGGCGCGCGTGGTCGGCCACCCGGAGCTGTCGCTGGCCAGCGGCGCGGTGCGCGGCTGGGACCGGCGCAACGCGCACTACTTCCAGCTGATCCTGTCGCTGGCCGCGCACTACGGCTTCGACGTGGACACGCCCTGGAACAAGCTCCCTGCAGACGTCCAGAAGGCCATCCTGTACGGCAGCGGCAAGGACCGGATCGCGTTCCGCTACATCACCGAGCGCGGCGGCAAGGTCACCCGCGAGCATGCATTCGAGGGCATCCTGCCGAACCTGGAGCGGCGCTACAAGGAAACCGAGTCCGCCGCCGTGCGTGAGGAACTGGCCAAGTACATCAGCGACCAGCCCTGTCCTGCCTGCGAAGGTCAGCGGCTGAACCGCTCGGCGCGCAACGTGTTCGTCGCCGACCACGCGCTGCCCGCGCTCACCCACCGCTCGATCGACGACGCACTGGCGTTCTTCGAGGAACTGAAACTCACCGGCTGGCGCGGCGAGATCGCGGTGAAGATCGTCAAGGAGATCCGCGAGCGGCTTACCTTCCTCAATGACGTGGGCCTGAACTACCTCACCCTGGACCGCCAGGCCGACTCGCTCTCCGGCGGCGAGGCGCAGCGCATCCGCCTCGCCTCGCAGATCGGCGCCGGCCTGGTCGGCGTGATGTACGTGCTGGACGAGCCGTCGATCGGCCTGCACCAGCGCGACAACGAGCGCCTGCTCGGCACGCTGACCCGCCTGCGCGACCTCGGCAACACGGTGATCGTGGTCGAGCACGACGAGGAGGCGATCCGCATGGCCGACCACGTGCTCGACATCGGCCCCGGCGCCGGCGTGCACGGCGGCGAGGTCGTGGCGCAGGGCACGGTGCAGGACATGCTCGACTCGCCGCGCTCGGTCACCGGCCAGTTCCTCTCCGGCGTGCGCGCGATCGAGGTGCCGAAGGAGCGTCGCCAGCCGATCGACGACGACTCGTGGCTGCGCCTGAACGGCGCCAGCGGCAACAACCTGAAGAACGTCGACCTGGCGATTCCCGCCGGGCTGTTCACCTGCGTCACCGGCGTGTCCGGCTCAGGCAAGTCGACGCTGGTCAACGACACCCTGTTCCGGCTCGCTGCCGCCGAACTCAACGGCGCCGGTACGCAAGCAGCTCCGTACCAATCGGTGCAAGGCCTGCAGCTGTTCGACAAGGTGGTCGACATCGACCAGTCGCCGATCGGCCGCACGCCACGCTCCAATCCGGCCACCTACACCGGCCTGTTCACCCCGTTGCGTGAAATGTTCGCGCAGGTGCCGGAAGCGCGCGCACGCGGCTACACGCCGGGGCGCTTCAGCTTCAACGTACGCGGCGGCCGCTGCGAGGCGTGCGAGGGCGACGGCATGCTCAAGGTGGAGATGCACTTCCTGCCCGACGTCTACGTGCCCTGCGACGTCTGCCACGGCAAGCGCTACAACCGCGAGACGCTGGAAGTCCTGTACAAGGGCCACACCATTGCCGACGTGCTCGACATGACGGTGGAGGACGCGCTGAAGCTGTTCGAGAACGTGCCGACCATCGCGCGCAAGCTCGACACGCTGCGCGCCGTCGGCCTCGATTACATCAAGCTGGGGCAGAGCGCGACCACGCTGTCCGGCGGCGAGGCGCAGCGCGTGAAGCTGTCCAAGGAGCTGTCCAAGCGCGACACCGGCAACACCTTGTACATCCTCGACGAGCCCACCACCGGCTTGCACTTCCACGACATCGAGCAGTTGCTCGACGTGCTGCACCAGCTGGTCGACCAGGGCAACACCGTGGTGGTGATCGAGCACAACCTGGACGTGATCAAGACCGCCGACTGGGTCGTCGACCTCGGCCCCGAGGGCGGCGCCGGCGGCGGCCGCATCCTGGTTGCCGGTACGCCGGAGACCGTGGCCGCCACTGCCGAATCGCACACCGGCCATTTCCTTGCGCCGCACCTGAGGCCCGCCAAGCCGAAGAAGCCGGACGCCGTCACGCGGATCAAGGCGGCCACCAAGCACATTGCCTCAGCCGACAAGTACAAGCCGATGCGCGGCAGGAAGAAATCGTCATGAGCCCCACCAAGACCGCCGCCACCGCCGGCGCGGGCGAACCGAATGCCGAGGCCGGCCAGCTGCTGCACGTCGCCTCGCTCAGCGTGCGCTGGCGTGACCTCGACGCGTTCAACCACGTCAACAACTCCAGCTACCTCACCTACCTGGAAGAGGCGCGGCTGCAGTGGCTGAGCCACGTGCCCGGGCCGTGGTTCGACGAGCATGCGATGCCGGTGATGGCCGCCAGCCAGGTCAACTACCGCCACCCCATCGCCTGGCCCGCGCAACTGCAGGTGCAGCTGTTCTGCGAGCGCATGGGCAACAGCTCGATGACGATCGCGCACCGGGTAATCGATGCCGAACGCCCCGACCAGCTGTACTGCGACGGCCACGTGGTGATGGTGTGGACGGACCCGGCCAGCGGCAAGCCGGTGCCGGTGCCCGAGGCGATCCGCAGCGCCGTGGGATAACCCGCCCACATTCCCGGGAGCCGCTTGGGTTCCAGCTCCAGCTCCAGCGCCATGCCGCTGGCTCCGGCCCGGACCGACATCACCATACGGCGGTGCCGTCATCGGTGCACGGCGAGCAGTTGCCGTCGCTATGATGGCGGTCCGGTTCCCACGATGGAATGCGCCTGATGACGACAGCACATCGCCCCGCCTTGGCCCTCGCCTGTCTCGCCGCGCTCGCCGGCGCATCGACGGCACGCGCCGCTGATACCACGGCACTCACCCTGTACCGCAGTGACAGCCCCGCGCTGTACGCCAGCCATGGCGACGGCGAGGTCGACGAAGGCTATGCGGTGGTGCGCGAGCAGCGTTCGCTGAGCCTCGTCGCCGGTACCCACGACGTGGTGATTGGCGACCTGCCGAACGCGCTCGACGCCGAGGCGCTGGCGCTGGGCTTTCCCGACGGCAACGCCAAGGTGATCTCGCAGCGCCTGCTGCTGGCGCAAGGTGCGGACGCGGCGCTGAGCGGCCTGCTCGGGCGCGAGGTGAGCGTGCTCGGCAGCAGCGGCGAAGCGCTGGCCAGCGGCACCCTGCTGCGTGCGGGCAACGGCCTGCTGGTGCACGGCGCCAACGGTACCACGCTGGTGCGCGACTACGCCGCCGTGCGCAGTGCCCAAGGCGACTTCCCGCTCGGCTCCAGCCTCAGCCTGCGCGTGGACGCCGCGCGCAGCGGCCAGACCCGCGCGGTGCTCAGCTACCCCACCTCCGGCCTCGGCTGGCGCGCCGCGTACGTGGCCACGCTGCAGCCCGGCGCGGCCTGCCGCATGCGGTTCGAGTCGCGCGCCAGCATCGCCAACCGCAGCGGCCGCGACTGGCACGATGCACAGCTCACCCTGATCGCCGGCCAGCCAAACATGGCCAAGGCTTCGGCACCGCGGCCGATGGTGTCGATGGCGCGCGGCTACGGGCCGCAGGACATGGTCGCCGGCGGTTTGCCGCAGCAGGACAGCCTCGGCGACTACCGCAGCTACACCCTGCCTGGCACGGTCGAGCTGCCCGACGCCAGCGTCAGCCAGGTGCCGCTGTACGCCGACCACACGCTGGACTGCGAGCGCACCGCACTGTACGAGAACGGTAACCGCTACCTGCCGCCACGGCCGATCCTGGAGCGCGACTTCAACCCCGGCGGCGGCAACGCCATCGTCAGCACGCTGAAATTGAAAGCATTCGACAGCCTGCCGGCCGGCTACCTACGCGTGCTCAGCGCCGACAGGAACGGCACGCCGCAGTTCATCGGCGAAGGCCGCATCGAGGACACCCCGAAAGGCGGCGACGCCACCATCACCCTGGGCACCGCGTTCGACCTGCGCGCGACGCGCGAGCGTACCGCCTTCCACGTCGACAAGGCCGGCCGCACACTGGACGAGGCGTTCCGCATCACCCTCACCAACGCCGACGACAGCGCGCGCACGGTGACCGTGCGCGAGCATCCCGGCCGCTGGCGCCAGTGGACGCTGGTCTCCTCCAGCAGCAAGCCGAGCGCGCAGACACCGGACACGCTGGAATTCCGCGTCGACGTGCCGGCCAGCGGCAAGGCCGTACTGGATTACGCGGTGCGCTACCAGTGGACCGCCGACGAACAACCGCAATAACTACCGACTGGAGTTCCCATGCTCAACCTGACCAACCACGACAACGGCATCCGCGAGATCCAGCTTGCCCGCCCGCCGGTCAACGCGCTGAACCTGGATCTGCTGCGCGCGCTGCACGCCGCCCTCGACGAAGCCGTGCGGGACGGCGTGCGCGGTATCGTGCTGTCCGGTGCGCCGGGGTTGTTTTCCGCCGGCGTCGACGTGCCGGCGCTGATCCAGCGCGATCGCGCCGGCGTGCGCGAGTACTGGCGCGAGTTCTTCGCGCTGTGCGGCAGGCTGGCGCGCGCACCGATGCCGCTGGTGGCCGCGGTCACCGGCCACAGCCCGGCCGGCGGTGCGGTGCTGGCGCTGTTCTGCGACTACCGCGTGATGGCCGAAGGGCCGTACCGGATCGGCCTCAACGAGGTGCAGGTCGGGTTGATCGTGCCCGAGGCGATCCAGCTCGCGCTGCGCCGCGTGGTCGGCACCTATCGTGCCGAGCGGCTGCTGGTGGTCGGCGCGATGCTCGAGTCCGCCGAGGCACTGGCCTGCGGCTTCGTCGACGAACTCACCGGCGTCGACCAGGTCGCGACCCGCGCAATCCGCTGGCTGGGCGACCTGCTGGCGCTGCCCTCGCATGCCATGCTGACCACCCGCGCACTGGCCCGCGCCGACCTCGCCGCCGCCTACGCCGACCCGGACGCGCTGCCGCTGGACGATTTCGTCGAGGCGTTCTTCCATCCGCAGACGCAGGCGGTGCTGCAGGCGTTGGTGGCGCGACTCAAGAGCAAGAAATAAAACCGCCGCGCCGTAGGAGCCCGCTTGTGGGCGATGCTCTTTCGAATCCCGAATCCCGAATCCCGAATCCCGGCCTTCAAAGCATCGCCCGTAAGCGGGCTCCTACGGGTTCCCCGTCGCCACCGGTCGCGACGGGTCGCTGACCCAGCCGCTCCACGAGGGTGCGTACAGCCGCGAGCCGGCGAGGCCGGCGTGTTCCATCGCCAGCAGGTTGTAGCAGGCAGTGACGCCGGAGCCGCACATGTGCACCACCTGGCCGGGTGTCATGTCGCCCAGTATCGCGGCGAATTCCTCACGCAGCCGCGCCGGCGGCTTGAAGTGGCCGTCGGCGAGCAGGTTGTCGAGGTAGGGCCGGTTGCGTGCACCCGGCACGTGGCCGGCGGCGCGGTCCAGCGGCTCGAGGTCGCCGCGGTAGCGCGCGGCGGCGCGGGCGTCGATCAGCAGCGGCGCGGGCGCGGCATGCAGGGCGGCGTGATCGACGATCACCTGTCGCGCATCGTAGGTCAGCGTCACCTCGGTCGACGCGCGTGGATGAACGGCCGTTTCCAGCGATTGCCCGGCCGCCTGCCAAGCCGCAAAGCCGCCATCGAGCACGGCCGCTGCACGTACGCCGGCCAACCGCAGCAGCCACCACAGGCGGGCGGCCGCCAGCGCGCCCGGCCCGGCGTCGTAGCACACCACCTGCAGCCCCGGCGTCCAGCCCCAGCGGCCGAGCGCGGCGCCGAACGCCGCCGACGACGGCAGCGGATGCCGGCCCAGCCCCTCGGGCACACGCGACATGTCGGACAGGTCGCGTTCCAGATCGGCGAACACGGCGCCGGGAATGTGCCCGGCGAGGTAGGCGCGTTCGCCCTGCGTGCGGTCGGCCAGGTCGACGCGGCAATCGACGACCAGCACCTCGTTTGCCGGCAACGCGGCCAGCGCGGCGACGTCGATCAGGGTGGTCTTCAGTGTCATGTCCGTCCCATCCTCTCGAGCAGGTTGTACAGCATCGCGGCGGTGGCGCCCCAGATGCGGTGGCCGCCGTGGACGAATTCCACCATCGGCCGCGAATGGCCGCGGAAATCCATCGTATAGCGACGCAGGTTCGCCGGCTCCAGCAGGAACGCCAGCGGCACCTCGAACACCTCGGCCACCTCGTCCGGCGCCGGATACAGCCGGGCTTCGGCGGCGATCCGCGCCACCACCGGCGTGATGCAGTAGCCGCTGATCGTCTCGAAGCGGTCGAGATAGCCCAGCGGCGTCACCAGCGCGCGATCGAGACCGATCTCTTCCTCGCTCTCGCGCAACGCGGTGGCCAGCGCGTCGCCGTCGCCGGGGTCGCTGCGCCCGCCGGGAAACGCCACCTGGCCAGCGTGCGCCTGCAGGTGGTCGGTACGCACGGTGAGCACCAGCCGCGGCTGCACGCCTTCGCGAAAACCCACCAGCACCGCAGCCGGCAGGCGCAGGCTGCTGCCGAGCAGCTCGGTCATGTCGGCGTGGTTCCACCCCGGCCCGGTCGGCGGCGCCGACAAGGGCCGCAGGGCGGCCACCAGTTCGTCGATCATGGCGACGGTCGCAGCGGCAGCACGTCGCGCATCAGGCGCAGCCGTTCGGCGTCGCTCATGCCGCGCCAGCGCCCGATTTCCTCGCCGGTGCGGCGACAGCCGACGCAGTAACCGTGCGCATCCAGGCGACAGATGCCGATGCAGGGCGTCAAGGGAGAGATGGCGGCAGAATCGGCGGCGTTCGACATGCCCCGCCATGCTACCACCGAGGCAGCTACGGCTGGCCGGAATCAGGCTTGATCGCGAGCAGTTCGATCTCGAACACCAATGCCTCGTTCGGGCCGATCCGCGGCAGCGCGCCAGTTTCGCCGTACGCCAGTTGCGGCGGGATCACCACCTTCCAGCGATCGCCCACGTGCATGCGCGGGATCACGTCCTGCCAGCCGCGGATCACCTTGTCGACGGTGAAGCTGACCGGCGCGCCGTGCGCCCAGGTGCTGTCGAATTCGGTACCGTCCACCAGCATGCCGCGGTAGTTCACGGTGACCGTGCTGGTTACCGTGGGGCTGACCGCGCCGCTGCCCGCGCTGAGCACCGCGTACTGGATGCCCGACGGCAGCTGCACGACGCCGGGGCGCTGCCGGTTCTGCGCCATGTACTGCACGCTCTTGCGCGCGTTGGCGGCGGCGACCCGCTTGAACTCGCCCAGCGCATCGGCATGCATCTGCTGGTCGAGCCGCTGCAGCTGCTGGTGCATGTCTTGCAGCGACACGCTGGGACGGCGTTTGGCGTAGGCATCCTGGATCGCCTGCACCAGCACCGGGATCTCCACGTCGGGCTTGCCGTCGGCGAACTGGCTGCCGATCTGGTAGCCGATCGCGTACGACAGCTTGGCCTTGTCCGGCTTGGTCGCCAGCGACGACGCGGCACTCTGCGCATGGGCCGCACCGCCCAGCAACAGCGCTGCGCCGAGCAACCCGCAATGCAGATGTGTGATGCCTTTCTCCACCGGGCCTTTCCCTATCGGACAGTCGATCCTGATGAATCATCCTAAGCGGTTCGCGCGATTCGTGCAGCGACGGCGCTCGTGGCTTGAGAAACCCTGCGGCGGCAAAGGTTCCCGCTGCTACCATCGCGGACCTGCACCCATCAGGAGCCGATCCATGGCCTATCGCAATCTGGAAATCAGCAACCGCGGCGCCGTCCGCACCATCGTGGTCAACCGACCAGACAAGCTCAACGCGCTGAACCGCGACACGCTCAACGAGCTGAGCCTGGTGTTCGCGCAAGCCGCGCAGGACGACGCGGTGCGCGTGGTGGTGCTGACCGGCGCCGGCGAGAAGGCGTTTGTCGCCGGTGCCGACATCGCCGAGATGAGCGGTTACACGCCGGTGCAGGCGCGAGGCTTCTCGCGCGCCGGGCAGCGCCTGATGGCGTCGATCGAGCGGCTCGGCAAGCCGGTGATCGCGCGCATCCAGGGCTTCGCACTGGGTGGCGGCATGGAGCTGGCGATGGCCTGCCACCTGCGCGTGGCCAGCGAGAAGGCGAAGCTCGGCCAGCCGGAGATCAACCTCGGCCTGATCCCCGGCTTCGGCGGCACCCAGCGCCTGCTGCGCCTGGCCGGCCGCGGCGCCGCGCTGGAGCTGTGCCTGACCGGCGCGCCGATCGGTGCGCAGCGTGCGTACGAGCTGGGCATCGTCAATCGCGTGGTGGCGCCCGAGGCGCTGGACGAAACCGTGAACACGCTGGCCGACCAGCTCGCCGCCGCCGCGCCGCTGGCTGCCGCCGGCATCCTCGATGCGGTGCTGCAAGGTGGCGAGAACGCCATCGACCAGGGCCTGGAATTCGAGACACAGGGTTTCGCGCTGGTGTTCTCCACCGCGGACATGCGTGAAGGCACCGGCGCGTTCCTGGAAAAGCGCAAGGCGGTGTTCAAAGGCGCCTGACCGCTTCCGGCAATCGGGGAACGGCGCCCGCCGCCGACGGTCAATGCGCGCCGGCGTACTTCTTCTCGCCGGCGGTCACGCGCAGGTCCAGCCGGTTTTCCGGCGGCGCCAGCGGACAGGTGGCGAACGACGTGAACGCGCACGGCGGGTTGTAGGCCTTGTTGAAATCCAGCACGACCTTGCCGTCCTGCGGCGGGTCGATGTACAGGAAGCGCGCGGCACCATAGGTTTCCTTGCCGCTGGTGCGATCGGCGAACACGATGAAGTACTGCGCGGCACCCGCTTCCTCGATCACCGGCAGGATCTCGAAATGCTTGCCGTCGCGGCTGAACTCGAGCTTGCCCGGCACCGGGTACCTGTCGATGGTGCCGATGACCGTGCCCATCTCCAGTGTTTCGCCGGGCGGCGCCGGCACCCAGGTCGCCTCGATCCGCCACGACGGGTCGATCGCAAACGCGTCGACGCCAGCGAAGTGCTTGCGCGACGGTGCTTCCGTATCTTTCACCCGCAGCCCCTTGCGGCCGTCGCGGTCGATTACGTAGAAGCTCGCGCTGCCGAATGCCACCCGCGTCGGGGCGGCGTCGCCGGCAACGTGCGCGTCGTCCACCAGCGGCGCTTCGGCAACGGCCTTGCCGTCGATCGTGGCCCCGCTGTGCTGGTCCAGCGCGATGCGCATGCTGCCATCGCGCTCCAGCGTGACCACGCCCAGATGCGCGGGTCCGACGCCCAGCACGATGTCGTTGCCGGCGGCGCTGCCGACGCGGTTCGCGCCCTGCTTCAGCCATTCCAGCCCGACCAGGCTCAGCCAGCCGTCCGGCGCGGTCAGCCGCGCGACGCGACCGGCCTGCCACTGCTCGATGCTGTGCTTGTAACTGTCGATGTCGGTGGCTTGCACGGTGGTGACTCCCAGGATGGCGGCGGCAACAAACAGACTGGTACGTATCATCAACATCTCCCCCCAGAAACTTTTTGACGCGTCAACGGCCGCGCATGAACAATTTGTCGAGTTCGGCCAGGCCCAGCTGGACCCAGGTCGGACGTCCATGATTGCATTGTCCGGAGCGTTCGGTCGCCTCCATCTCGCGCAGCAGCGCGTTCATCTCCGGAAGCGTCAGGCGGCGTCCTGCACGCACCGAGCCATGGCAGGCCATGGTGGAGAGCAGTTCGTTCTCCAGTTCCTGCAGACGGCGCGAGCTGCCGTGCTGAGCCAGTTCGGATAGCACGTCGCGGCTGAGCTGGGCCACGTCGGCGCCTTCCAGCAGCGCGGGGATACGTCGCACCACAATCGTCGCCGGGCCGCTGCGCGACAACTCAAGGCCCCACTCGGCCAAGGCCTCGGCATGCTCCTCGGCGGCCGCCGCTTCCTTCGCGCTGACCGCGATCGACAGCGGCACCAGCAGCAGCTGCGAGCGCAAGTTGCTGCAGGCGCGGCCGGACTTCAGCTTCTCGTAGGTGATCCGCTCGTGCGCCGCGTGCATGTCGACCAGCACCAGGCCTTGCGCATTTTCGGCCAGCACATAGATGTTCTTCAGCTGCGCGATGGCATAGCCCAGCGGCGGCGATTCGGCGTCGTCGGCTGCCGGCATCGGCACGCCCGCCGCCGCGCGCGGCGACTCACCCAGCAGCGCGGCGTAGTCGGCCAGCGGCGCATCGCGCACGCCCAGCGCCAGCCGGCTCTGCCCGGCGCGGCCGAGCCATGCCGACGACGCGGCGACGACCGGCGTGGCGGGCGGCGCCGAGGCACTGGTGGCAGCCAGGGGCAGATGGCCGTCCTCCGCCTGCGCGGACGACGCCACCTGCCCCGCGCGCGTCTGCGCCAGCACCTCGTGCAGGGTGCGAAACAGAAAATCGTGCACCAGCCGCTGCTCGCGGAAGCGCACCTCGTGCTTGGCCGGGTGCACGTTCACGTCGACCCCCGCCGGATCGAGTTCCAGGTACAGCACGAAGGCGGCGTAGCGGCCGTGGAACAGCACGTCGGCGTAGGCCTGGCGCACCGCGTGGGCGACGATGCGGTCGCGCACCAGCCGGCCGTTGACGTAGAAATACTGCGCATCGGCCTGCGCCCGCGACGCGGTGGGCAGGCCGACCCAGCCGGACAGGTGCAGGCCCGCCGCGGCGTGGTCGATGCGCAGGCTCTGCGCGGGGAAATCCTCGCCCAGCACCTCGGCCACCCGCTGCAACTGCGCCTGCTCATCGCGCGCCGCCTTCCAGATGCGCACCGGCTTGCCGTTGTGGCTGAGCCGGAATTCCACCGTGCTTCGCGCCAGCGCCAGCGATTTCAGCAGGTCGTCGATGTGCGCGAACTCGGTGCGCTCGGCGCGCATGAACTTCTTGCGCGCCGGCACGTTGTAGAACAGGTCGCGCACCTCGACGCTGGTGCCCTGCGGATGCTGCGCCGGGCGCGCCGTCTGCAGCCTGCCGCCGTCCACCTCGATGCGGAACGCGGCGTCCTGGCCGCGTGCACGCGAGGTCAATGCAAAGCGCGCCACCGACGACACCGAAGCCAATGCCTCGCCGCGGAAGCCCATGCTGGCGACGTGTTCCAGGTCGTCGAAGCTGCCGATCTTGCTGGTCGCATGCGAGGCGACCGCCAGCGGCAGTTCGTCGGCATGGATGCCGTCGCCGTCGTCGCGCACGCGGATCAGCCGCGCGCCGCCGGCCTCGATCTCCACCTCGACGCGCGCGGCGCCGGCGTCGAGGCTGTTCTCGACCAGCTCCTTGACCACCGAGGACGGGCGCTCGATCACCTCGCCGGCGGCGATCTGGTTGATGAGCTCGGGGGGAAGCGGGCGGATGACGGTCATCCGCGAACTTTAGCAGCGAACGTCCGCCAGGCCGCCGACGGCGCCGGGATCAGCCGGCGGGAATGGTCAGCGTGGTGCCGGCGCGGACCGTGTTGCTGTTGATCTGGTTCGCGTTTTTCAGCGCGCCTACGCTCACGCCATACTGCTTGGCGATGCTGCTCAGGCTCTCGCCGCGCCCGACCTTGTGCACGTCGTGCGCAGCCGCCTGCGCGCGAGGCGCAGACCGATCGGCCGACGCCACCGCCTCGCCGTCGCCGGACCCGGCAGCGGACGCCAGCTGCACGCCATTGCGGCGCGCCGCCTCGGCCGCGAACCAGGTGCCGGGCGGCGGCGTGGATTCGAAATAATTCCGCACGCCGCCCATCACCGCTTCGGCCAGCCGCTTCTGGTGTGTCGGGTCGCGCAGCTTGCGCTCCTCGGCCGGATTGCTGATGAACGCGGTCTCGACCAGGATCGACGGCACGTCGGGCGAGCGCAGCACCACGAAGTTCGCGCGCTCGACATAGCCGCGGTGGGGCGGCCCGAGCTGGGACAACGCCTTCAGCACGTTGCCGGCGACCACGTCGCTGGCCTGCATCGCCCAGCCCTGCTGCATGTCCAGCAGCACCTTGGCCAGGCTGTCATCCTTGTCATCCAGCGTGGTGCCGCCGATCAGGTCGGCGCGGTTCTCGCGGTCGGCCAGCCAGCGCGCCGCCTCGCTGGTTTTGCCGCGCGGCGACAGCACCCACACCGACGAGCCCCTGGCGTCGTCGCGGGTGAAGGCATCGGCATGGATCGACACGAACAGGTCCGCATTGTGCTCGCGGGCGATCCGGTAACGCTGCGCCAGCGGGATGAAGAAGTCGCTGCTGCGGGTCAGTACCGCCTTCATGCCGGGCTGGCGATTGATCTGCGCCGCCAGTTCGCGCGCCACCGCCAGGGTGACGTTCTTCTCCAGCGTGCCGCCGGGGCCGTGCGAACCGGGGTCCTTGCCGCCGTGGCCGGCGTCGATCGCCACCACCACCTGGCGCTGGCCGTTGAGCAGGGCCGCCGCATGCTCGGCCGCGACCCGGCGGCTGTGCGTGGGGTTGCTGTACTGCGATGGCGCGGGCGCCGCGATGACCTTCGCCGGAGCGGCCTTGGGCGTGGCCGCGGGCGCGCTGGCCACACCAGTATCGGTACCCTCGCGGGCGGGATACAGGTCCAGCACCAGGCGGTAGTTCGAACCGCTGGCCGGCTTCAGCTCGAAGGTTTTCAGCCGGCTGGCCGGAGCAACCCTGGCGGTCAGCTGCAGGTTGTCGCCGATACGGGTATGGCTCATGCCCCGGTACAGACCCTGCGCGGCCGGATCGGAAAACCCGTGAGCTACCCGGCTTTCGCTCAGGTCGACCACGACCTGGCCGTCCTTCTGGCTGATCGTGTAATGCAGCGGGCCGGTGGCATCCAGCACCACGCGGGTGTATTCGGGGCCGGCCCAGACCCGCGCAGCCTTCAGATCCGCCGCCTGGGCCGCGCACAGCGGCGCGGCCGCCAGGATCGCGGCGGCGACGAATCCACCCAGCTTGTTCAGGTTGGCCCGCATGGGCCGCATTGAAACGCAGCCAGGCGCCGAATGCAAGATAGTTTTCCCTTGAATATCCATGACCTGCAGACCTTTCATCAGGTCGTATCAAGTTATGGACCGCAAACCGCGCCCGCCGGACAGCTGCTCGCCACAATCGCCAAGCCAGCAATTCTCAAAGGAAATCAGTACTTGGCCAGCCGCGCCAGCCACCGTTTGCCGCGTGCGGTCAGCGCACGCAGCGACGCGTGGCGACCTTGGCCGGCGTAGCCCAGGCGCACTTCGAGGTCCGCCGCCGGCAGGGCGCCGGCGCCACGTTCGGGCCACTCCACCAGCACCAGCGCGCTCGGCTCGGCCAACGCATCGAGGCCCAGCCACTCCAGCTCGCCGGGGCCGGCGATCCGGTACAGATCCAGGTGCCAGGCCGGGCGGTCCCGCGTCGCATAACCCTCGATCAGGCTGTAGGTGGGGCTCTTGACCCGCTCGCCCACCCCCAGCGCGGTCAGCAGCGCGCGCGCGAAGCTGGTCTTGCCGGCGCCCAGTGGGCCGTGCAGGTACACCACCATGCCCTCCTCCAGCACGCCGGCCAGACGCGCAGCCAGCGATGCCGTGGCCGCCTCGTCCGGCAACGCGCAGGCCAGGTCGGTATCGGTTGGCTCAATCATGCTCACGCTCATAGCCCGTCATGCCGTTGCCGAGTGCCCGCAGATGAGCCAGCAGGTCGCTGGCCAGCAGGCCGCGCTCGCCCTGCTGCGCGGCGCGATCGCCGGCCCGCGCATGCAGGCCCGTGCCAAGGCAGGCGGCCTGCCATGCGCTGCAACCCTGCGCCAGCAGGCCCGCCACGATGCCGGTGAGCAGGTCGCCCATGCCGCCCGAGGCCATGCCAGGGTTGCCCCACGGACAGACGTCCAGACGTCCATCCGGATCGGCGATCAGGCTGCCGGCGCCCTTCAGCACGACGACCGCATCGTGGCGCCGCGCCAGTTCGCGCGCGGCGGCGAAACGGTCCCGCTCCACGCTGGCGGCGGCCACCCCGAGCAGTCGCGCCGCCTCGCCGGGATGCGGCGTCAGCACCGTCGGTGCGCCGAAGCGGCGCGGCTCGCGCGCCAGCAGGTTCAGCCCATCGGCATCGAGCACCAGCGGTTTGCCCGCATCCAGCGCGGTGAGCCACAGCGCATGGCCCCAGGCGGCCTGCCCCAGGCCCGGCCCCAGCGCCAGCACGCTGGCCCGTTCGAGTAGCGGCAGCAGCGCCTGTGGCCCGTCGACGCCGTGCGCCATCAGCTCCGGCCGTGCGGCGTTCAGTGCCGACACATGTCCGGCCCGGGTCGCCACGCTGACCAGGCCGGCGCCGGCACGCAGCGCCGACTCGCCGGCCAGGCGCGCCGCGCCGGCCATGCCGTGCTCGCCGCCGATCACCAGCACGTGGCCGTAGTTGCCCTTGTTCGCGTAGCGGGCACGCAGCGGCAACGCCTCGGCGATCAGCAGCTGCGCATCGGGCAGCGCATCGACGTACACGCTGTCCGGCACGCCCAGGGTGGCCAGCTCGAGCGCACCGGCCTGGTCGGCCGCACGCCCGGTATGCAGCCCGCGCTTGCCGGCGATGAAGGTCACCGTGACGTCCGCGCGAATCGCCGCGCCGGGACAGTTGCCGGTATCCGCATCGAGCCCGCTGGGCACGTCTAGCGCCAGCACCGGGTGGCCGCTGTCGTTGATCGCCTCGATCAGCCGCGCCGCTGCCAGTTCCGGCGCGCGATTGAGGCCGATGCCGTACAGCGCATCGACGTGCAGCTCGGCGTCGGGCAACTCGCTGTGCACATCCCACAACCGCACTCGCCCGCCAGCCGACTCCCACGCCGCACGCGCCGCCGCAGCGTCGCCGTGCGAAGCAGCCGTCAACGTCACCAGCTCGACCCGCAACCCGGCCTCGCGCGCCAGCACGCCGAGCAGGAAACCGTCACCGCCGTTGTTGCCGGGGCCGCAGTGGATGCAGATGTGCTGCAGTTGCGGCCAATGCCGGCGCAGGCTGTTCAGCGCGGTGCTGGCCGCACGGCGCATCAGCCCGGGGCCGGAAATGCCCAGCGCCGCCAGCGCCGCGCGCTCCATCACGCGCAACTGTTCGACGGTATGCAGATTGCGGCTGTACGGGTGGGCGGGCATGCGCGGATTATAGGCATGCACCGCCTCTACAATAGGCGGATGCCTGACCCCGCTTCATCCGCCTCACCCGACTACGCCACGCTCGCCCGCGACATCAAGCGCTGGGCGATCGAGCTGGGCTTTGCCGATGCCGCCATCAGTGACATCGACCTCGGCGAAGACGAACAGCATCTGCAGCGCTGGCTCGACGGCGGCCATCACGGCGAGATGGAATACATGGCCCGCCACGGCACCAGACGCACCCGCCCGGCCGAGCTGGAACCAGGCACGCAGCGCGTGATCTCGGTACGCATGGACTACATCCCGCCCGGTACCGCGAACGCCTGGGACGTGCTGGGCGATGCCGAGGCCGGCTACGTGTCGCGCTACGCGCTGGGGCGCGACTACCACAAGCTGATGCGTGGCCGCCTGCAGAAGCTGGCCGAGCGCATCCACGGCGTGGTCGGCGACTTCGGCTATCGCGCCTACGTCGATTCCGCGCCGGTGCTGGAGAAGGCGCTGGCGCGCAACGCGGGGCTGGGCTGGATCGGCAAGCACACCGTGCTGATCAACCGCCATGCCGGCTCGTACTTCTTCCTCGGCGAGCTGTACACCGACCTGCCGCTGCCGCTGGACGAACCGGCCAGCGCGCACTGCGGCACGTGCACGCGCTGCATCGAGGTGTGCCCGACCCAGGCGATCGCCGGGCCATACCAGCTCGACGCCAAACGCTGCATCTCGTACCTCACGATCGAGCTGAAGGGCAGCATTCCCGAAGAGCTGCGCACGCCGATGGGCAACCGCATCTTCGGTTGCGACGACTGCCAGCTGGTCTGCCCGTGGAACAAGTTCGCGCAGGTCGCCACCGAGCCGGACTTCGCGCCGCGGCACAGCCTGGACGGCGCGAAGCTGGTCGAGTTGTTCGCGTGGAGCGAGGGCGAATTCCTCAAGCGCACCGAAGGCATGGCGATCCGCCGCACCGGCTACGAAGGCTGGCTGCGCAACATCGCGGTGGCGCTGGGCAACGCACCGAAGTCGGCTGCGGCGATCGAGGCGCTCGAAGCCCGCGCCGATCACTCGTCGGCGATCGTGCGCGAGCACGTGGCGTGGGCGCTGGCGAAGCAGCGCGGCTGAACGATCAGGCGGCGGCCATCTGCTTCGGGATCGATCGATTGGTGTGGCTGATGCGGTTGCCTTCGCCGGCGGCGATGTACACGCAGGTCGGCTGGAACGTCTCCAGCTCCGCCTCGCTCAACTGGGCAAAGGCCGCGATGATCATGATGTCGCCAACCTGGGCGCTGCGCGCAGCGCTGCCGTTGACCGAGATGATGCCCGAGCCTTCCTCGGCGCGCAGCGCGTAGGTGACGAAGCGCTGGCCGCTGTTGACGTTCCAGGCGTGGATCTGCTCGTACTCGCGGATGCCCGCGGCATCCAGCAGCAGACCGTCGATCGCGATCGAGCCTTCGTAGTCCAGCTCGGCGTGGGTCACCGTGGCGCGGTGGATCTTGGCCTTGAACATGTTCAGGTGCATGACGTTCTTTCCCGCAGGGACAGCCTGCAAAGTCGGCGATTATCGAACCGATGGCGCTGCGCCGCAACATCGGCGCCGCGGACCCGATATGCGGCCGACTCAGTCGAAGCGCAAGTTATCGATCAGCCGGGTGTTGCCTAGGCGGGCCGCGACCAGCGCCAGCAGCCCTTCGCGCTCGCCCTCCGCCGGTTCGGCCAGATCCTCGGCACGGCGGATCACCACGTAGTCGGGAACGAAGCCGGCACGCTCGAGGCGTGCGGCGGCGGTCTGCTCGATCGCCTGCCACGGATGGCCCTGCGCCAGCAGCTCGCGCATCTTCTGCAGGGTGTCGTGGAGCAGCGGCGCACGTGCGCGCTCCTGGGGGGCCAGGTACTGGTTGCGCGAGCTCAGCGCCAGCCCGTCGTCGGTGCGCAGGATCGGCGCGGCCACCACCTTCACCGGCAGCCCCAGGTCGCGCACCATCCGCTCGACCACCTTCAGCTGCTGGAAATCCTTCTGCCCGAACACCGCCACGTCCGGCTGCACCAGGTTGAACAGCTTGCACACCACGGTGACCATGCCGTCGAAGTGCCCGGGGCGGTACGCGCCCTCCAGCGTGTCGGTGATCTGCGGCACGCGCATGCTGACGCTGTGTGCGGGGCCGAACGGATACATCGTGGCCACGTCCGGCGCAAACAGCAGGTCGCAGCCCTGCTCGGCCAACGAAGCCTGATCCTGCACCAGGGTGCGCGGGTAGCGGTCGTAATCCTCGTTCGGGCCGAACTGGGTGGGGTTGACGAACACGCTGGCCACCACCCGCTCGGCGCGCGCGCGCGCCAGCTTGATCAGCGACTGGTGGCCCGCATGCAGGTTGCCCATGGTCGGCACGAAGCCCACCGTCTGACCCTGCGCGCGCCAGCCACGGATCGCGGCACGCAGTGCCGGGACGTCTTGTACGGTCTGCATGGGGCAGGCTCGCTCAGGTCAGTTGAAGCAATGCTCGGGGGCCGGGAAGGCGCCGCTGCGCACGTCCTCGGCGTAGGCGGCGATCGCCGCGCCGACCGAACCGCGCCCGGCCAGGAAATCCTTGCTGAACTTCGGCCGCTTGCCTGGGGTGATGCCGAGCAGGTCGTGGATCACCAGCACCTGGCCGTCGCAGTGCGGGCCGGCGCCGATGCCGATCACCGGGATCTTCAGCGCCGCGGTCACCCGCTGGCCCAGCTCGACCGGCACGCCTTCCATCACCAGCAGGTCGGCCCCGGCCGCCTGCACCGCCAGCGCCTCGGCCAGCACGCGGTCGGCGGCCGCCTGTTCGCGGCCCTGGATCCTGAAACCGCCGAACTTGTGCACCGACTGCGGGGTAAGCCCGAGATGCGCGCAAACCGGGATCGCGCGCGCGGTGAGCGCCGCAATCGCTTCCAGCACGTGCGGCGCGGCACCTTCGATCTTCACCATCGCAGCGCCGGCCTCGCCGACCAGTCGTGCGCCGGCTTCCAGTGCGTGCGCCACGTCGCGGTCGGCCATGAACGGCAGGTCGGCCACCAGCATCGTCGCCGACAGCCCGCGCGCCACCGCGGCGGTGTGGTAGACCATGTGCTCCAGCGTCACCGGCAGCGTGCTGGCATGTCCCTGGATCACCATGCCGAGCGAATCGCCGACCAGGGCGATGTCGATGCCGGCGGCCTCCAGCTGCCAGGCGAAACTGGCGTCGTAGGCGGTGAGCATCACGATGCGCCGTCCCTGCGCCTTCATCGCAAGCAGGCCCGGCACGGTCACCGGCTTGCGGTCGGGGACACTGGCGTTCTGCACGTACACGGCAATTCCTGGAGTGGGGGGCGTCGATTATCCGGCGTGCCACCGTGCCGGCTCAAGCCACGCGTTCACAACCGGTCGGATCGAGGCGGGCAAGCAGTTCCGCCACCGTGGCCTGGCCCGACGGCTGCAGCGTGGGCGCAATATCGCGCAAGGGCAACAGCACGAACACCCGTTCAGCCATGCGCGGATGCGGCAGGGTCAGCCGCGGGTCGTCGAGCCGCACGCCGTCGACGTGCAGCAGATCCAGATCCAGCGTGCGCGGCCCGTTGCGGCCGGCGCGCACGCGGCCGGCGCGCTGCTCGATCGCCAGCAGGGCCTCCAGCAGATCGTGCGGCGACAGCGCGGTATCCAGTTCCACCGCGGCGTTGACGAAGGGCGGCTGCTCCAGCACGCCCCACGGCGGCGTACGGTACAGCTGCGAACGCTGCAGCAGGCGGGTGCCGGGCAGCTTCGCCAGCGCGTCCATGGCGTCGAGCAACTGTTGCCGCGGGTTGCCGAGGTTGCTGCCCAGCGCGACGTAGGCCAGGGTCACACGGAACCCGACCTGTCGGCCGACCGGCGCCGCCGGCGTCGCGGGCGCGGCGGCCGGCCGACCACCGGTGCCACCACGAGATCGCCGCCGCCGGCCGGCAGCGCGGCGGCCAGCACGTCCGGCGGCAGCTGCTGTGCATGCGCCCACCACTGGCCCAGCTCGCGCATCGCCGGCGACTCATCGCCGCGCAGCAGCAGGAAATCGAACGCGGCGCGAAAGCGCGGGTGCGCCAGCAGGCGGAACACCCGCTTGCGCTGGACCTGCTCGAAGCGCGGCTGCAGCGACCAGATCTCCTCCATGGTGAAGGTGAACCGGCGCGGGATCGCCACCCGCTGGCACTGTTCGCCGACCACCTGCGCCGCGGCGCGCGACCAGGCCTCATTGCCTTCGACGCCGCGGTCGATCAGCTGGTGCGCCACGTCGCGCACCTCGCCCCACAGCAGCACCGCGAACAGGAACGCCGGGGTCACCGACTTGCCCTCGGCGATCCGCGCGTCGGTGTTCGCCAGGCCGTGCTCGACCAGCGCACGCAGCGCCTCGTCGCCGCGCCGCAGCGCGCGCGCGGTGGCCGGGAACAGGAATTTCAGCAGGCCGCACTGCTCCAGCACGCGGAAGCTCTTCAGCCCGTGCCCGGTCAGGAACATCTTCAGCGACTCGTCGAACAGCCGCGCCGGTGCGGCGTCAGCCAGCAGCGGTCCCAGCGTCTCGAACGGTGCCGCCGCCGCGGCGTCGATGCGCATGCCGAGCTTGGCCGCCAGCCGCGCCGCGCGCAGCATGCGCACCGGGTCCTCGTGGTAGCGGGTGTCGGGGTCTCCGATCAGGCGCAGCACGCGATCTTCGAGATCCTGCATGCCGCCGACGTAATCACGCACCGAGAAGTCGCTGATGTCGTAGTACATCGCGTTGACGCGGAAGTCGCGGCGCAGCGCGTCCTCCTCGATCGTGCCCCAGATGTTGTCGCGCACGATGCGACCGTCGACGATGTGGCGGTCGCCCTCGCCGCCTTCCTCGCCGGTGCCGCGGAAGGTGGCCACCTCGATGATCTCCGGGCCAAACACCACGTGCGCCAGCCGGAAGCGGCGGCCGATCAGGCGGCAGTTGCGGAACAGCTTCTTCACCTCGTCCGGCGTGGCGTCGGTGGCCACGTCGAAGTCCTTCGGCCGCAGCCCCAGCAGCAGGTCGCGCACCGCGCCGCCGACCAGGTAGGCGGCAAAGCCGGCCTCGTTGAGGCGGTACAGCACGCGCAACGCCGCCTTGCTGATGTTCTTGCGCGAGATGATGTGCTGGTCGCGCGGAATGATCCGCAGCGTCGGCGTGGCGTCGATCCTCGATTCGAGATTCAAGCGGTCGGAATCCTTGCGGGGCGAAACTGCCCTTGGGTGGCAATATATCGCGGCGTGCAACACCGCGAACCGTCCCGCTGAGGGCGCGGGACATCTGCGCCGGCGGGCCTGTCCCGGACCGGGCAAGCCGATGGCTGCCAAGCATTGCCGGGCGAAACAATTCCGCTATACTAGCGCGCTTCGGAAGTCAGCGCTCCCTTCGTCTAGTGGCCCAGGACACCGCCCTCTCAAGGCGGGAACACGAGTTCGAACCTCGTAGGGAGCGCCAGTTGTTTGCGCGATCATCCATGATCGCCTTTATCGGGAAGGATGATCTCTACGACCCGAGACATCAGGTCATCGGTCGGATCAAAAGTGGCCATCCTTGGCCGCACTCTTCATCGCCTGTGCGATCATCCATGATCGCCGTGGTCGGTGAGGTGGCTACCAGCCGACACCTCTCCTGCGTCTGGCGCGGATCAGAAGCGGCCATCCATGGCCGCAGTCCTCATGAGAGAGAAGAGCAGGCCAATTCATGACTTTTGTTGTCATCGACAACTGCATCAAGTGCAAGTACACCGACTGCGTCGAGGTCTGCCCGGTCGATGCCTTCCATGAAGGCCCCAATTTCCTGGCAATCGACCCCGACGAGTGCATCGACTGCACGCTGTGCGAACCGGAATGCCCGATCAATGCGATCTATCCGGAAGACGACGTGCCGGTCGGCCAGGAGGAATTCGTGGCGCTGAATGCCGAGCTGGCCAAGAGCTGGCCGGTGATCACCGAACGCAAGGATGCCCTGCCCGACGCCAAGGACTGGGAAGGCAGGCCGGACAAGCTCAAGCTGCTGCAGCGCTGAAACCCGTCCGTCCATCCCAAAAAGAACGCCGCCCGGGGGCGGCGTTCTTTTTGGGGCTTGTGCCCTGGCGATCAGCCGCCCAGGCGCGATTTCAACGCGTCGATCACCTTGCCCACGGCCGTGGCGTTGCCTTCGGCACGTACTTCGCTCGACGCCGTGCCGCCGTCGTTGATGCTGATCTGCACCTGGTGCGAGTTGGCACCCGGCGCGGCCGCGGAATCGCCCTTGTCGCGCCCGAACAGGCGACCGAAGAAGCCCTTCTTCTTCGGCTGTACCATGGAGTCGGAAACATTCAGCGTGTAACTGTGCGTGGCATCGTCGTGACCGGCCAGCTCGCCCAGGCTGCCGCTCTCCAGCACCTGGCCGACCCGACGGTAGGCATTGTCGACGCTGTCGGCCAGCACGAAGCCGTCACTGATCTGGCCACCGGCCGAACTGACCCGCGCAGTGGCGCCGTTGGCGGTCGGCAGGTTCGCGCCCGGCGACGGGATCACCAGCGCTTCGCTGGTCGACGGCCGGTCGAGGCTCGGCGGGATCTCCAGTGGAGCTTCCTGCACGGCCTTGTCCCACGCCTTGTGCGAGCGGAACACGCCGCAACCGGAAAGCAGCAGGCCAGCGAGGGCGACGACCGGCAGGGCCATGAGGAGCGAGGTTTTCTTCATATAAGCGGATTCCGTGAGTAAGTCGGGCAACCGTCAACCGGCCACAGTCGCCAAGGATGCCAGAGTGGACAGCGCTTGGTGCAATCGGGCGCGATCCGGACCGTCGTTCAATTCCACCAGCGGCAACCTCGGCTGCGCCAGGCCCAGTCCCAGCACAGGCAGGCCGGCCTTGACCGCAATCGGGTTGGGCGCGCAATTGAGCGCCTGCAGCAGCGGCTCCAGCGCGCCATGGCAGCGCGCCGTCGCTACCCGGTCGCCGGCGACAGCGGCATCGCACAAGGCGCGGAACGCCTGCGGCACCAGGTTGGCCACCACCGAGATGGTGCCGGCCGCACCGGCCAGCATCGCCTCGCCGGCACTGTCGTCGTCGCCGGACAGGTAGACGAAATCCTCGCGCACAAGTTCCGCCAGCGCCAGGATCCGCTCGCGATCGCCGCGCGCCTCCTTGACGCCGACGATCGCCGGGTGCTCGCGCAGCACGGCGACGGTCGCCGGCAGCAGGTCGCAGCCGGTGCGGGTCGGCACGTTGTACAGCAGCACCGGCAGGCCGCCGTGCTCGGCCACTTCCAGGAAATGCCGGCGCAGGCCTTCCTGGGTCGGTCGCACGTAATACGGCGTCACCACCAGCGCCGCGTCAGCACCAAGCGCCTGCGCGCGGCGGGTCAGCGCCACCGTCTTGGCGGTGCCGGCCTCCCCGGTGCCGGCGATCACCGGCACCCGCCCGGCCACGCGCTGGAGCGCGAACGCCAGCAGGCGGTCGAACTCGTCGGGCTCCAGCATGTGCGACTCGCCAGTGGAACCGGCCACCACCAGCGCCTCGGTGCCGCCGGCAAGCTGGTAATCAATCAGCCGGCCGAACGCATCCAGGTCGAGTGCACCATCGGCCGCGAACGGAGTGGCCAGTGCGCAGATGCTTCCGCGAATGTTCAAGACACGATTCCGCTACAAGGCAAGCTGGTCATGTTACTTGCCGCCTCGCGAGGCGGGCAAGTAAGCTCGACCGGAGTAGTCTCATGGCCCCGCACCGCGCGGGCTGACGTCCACAGGCAGACTTCCTTGAAACCTTCACCCGGCCCCTCCCCCGCCGCCACGCGCTCGGGCAACGACAACCAGTTGCTGATCCACGCGCTCACCGCGACCAACAGGTCGCCGCTGCTGGCGCTGGCCCGGCGCATTGCGGATGCCGGCTGCAACCTGTCCGAGTCGCGCGTGTCCACCATCGGCACGGAAGTCTCGCTGATGCTGCTGGCCACCGGTGCGTGGGACGCGCTGGCCAAGCTGGAAACTGCGCTGGCCAAGCTGAGCCGCGACGAGAGCATGCACCTGGTGCATTACCGCACCGGCCCGCGCCAGAACAGCTCGCACCTGCTGCCCTACCTGGTGGAGGTGGTGGCCGCGGACCGCCCCGGCATCGTGGCGCGCATCGTGGATTTCTTCAGCCAGCACGGTATCAGCGTGGAACAGCTGAACTCCACTCGCTACCAGGCCATGCAGACCGGGGCGGAGATGTTCCAGGCCCAGTTCACCATCGGCATCCCGGCGGAGATCCACATCGCCGCGCTGCGCGACGACTTCCTGGAACTGTGCGACGGCCTGAACCTGGACGCGATCATGGATCCGGTGAAGTTCTAGGAGCGGCGACGGCAAAAACATGCCATCGGGGTTCCTAGGATGCCTCCTGCGCGACAGGGCTGACAAGGCTGTCTCCGTCACGGTCATCGCGCTAGTCTCTGCCACGCACACAGGCGAAACCCCCGTCGGGTTTCCGGAGAGACCATGCCAGACATCGGAAAGAAGGCTCCTGCCCTCAGCGGCTCCACTGGCGACGACAGCGTCCTGAAGCTCGCCGATCTCAAAGGCCAGTGGGTGGTGCTGTACTTCTACCCCAAGGACTCCACCCCGGGCTGCACCAGTGAGGCGAAGGATTTCCGCGACCTCTATCCCGCCTTCCGCAAGCGCCATGCGCAGATCGTCGGCGTCTCGCGCGATTCGCCGAAGTCGCACGCCAACTTCGCCGCAAAGCAGGAACTGCCGTTCCCGCTGGTATCCGACGCCGACGAAACCTGGTGCCGCGCATTCGACGTGATCCACGAGAAGGTGCTGTACGGCAAGCGCCACCTGGGCATCGTGCGCAGCACCTTCCTGATCGACCCCGACGGCAAGCTGGCGCGCGAGTGGCGCGGCGTGAAGGTGCCGGGCCACGCCCAGGTCGTGCTCGACGCCATCCCCGCCCGTTGACCGCGTCACCCTCCATGACGGCTGCCCGCAAGCTCCCTCCACCCACCAGCGAGGACACTTCCGCATGACCGGAAGCAAGCGCATCTACGCTCTCGACACCAACGTCCTGCTGCATGACCCGACCTCGCTGTTCCGCTTCGAGGAACACGACGTCTTCATCCCGATGACCGTGCTGGAGGAACTGGACGAAAAGAAAAAAGGCGCCTCGGAAGTCTCGCGCAACGGCCGCCAGGCCAGCCGCTTCCTCAACGAGCTGATCGAGCGCGGCAAGCAGCACGACCTCGCCGACGGTCTGGAACTGAGCAACCCGCAGGGCGTCAAGCTCAAGCGCGGCACCTCGGTCGGCCGGCTGTACTTCCAGCACCGCACCAGCAGCAACGGCCACGCCAAGGCGGACAACCAGATCCTGGCGGCGGTGATCGAGCTGCGCGACCAGAGCCCGGGCCGCGACGTCATCCTGGTCACCAAGGACATCAACCTCAGGATCAAGGCCAGCATCAACGGGCTGGTCGCCGAGGATTACGAAAACGATCGCGCACTGGACGATTTCTCCCTGCTCTACACCGGCTCGACCGCGTTGCCGGAGGATTTCTGGGAGCTGCATCCGGAGGTGCGCTCGTGGACCGAGCGCGGCCGCACGTTCTACGAGGTGAAGCGGCGCGACGAGGAAACCTGGTACCCGAACGAATGCCTGTACCTGCCCGGCGAGAACGCGATCGAGCTGCGCGTGCTGCACCTGGACGAGGCCGGCGCCACGCTGGTGCTGCTGGACGACCACTCGCACGCCAACCACCACGTGTGGGGCATCGGCGCGCGCAACCGCGAGCAGAACTTCGCGCTCAACGCGCTGATGGATCCGGACATCGACTTCATCACCCTGCTCGGCAACGCCGGCACCGGCAAGACCCTGCTGGCGCTGGCTGCCGGACTGGCCCAGGTGATGGACCAGCAGCGCTACCGCGAGATCATCATGACCCGCGCCACCGTTTCGGTGGGCGAAGACATCGGCTTCCTGCCCGGTACCGAGGAAGAGAAGATGACACCGTGGATGGGCGCGCTCACCGACAACCTCGAAGTGCTGGCCAACCCCGAAGACGGCGGCAGCTGGGGCCGCCAGGCCACCAACGACCTGCTCGCCTCGCGCATCAAGATCCGCTCGCTCAATTTCATGCGCGGGCGCACCTTCCTCAGCCGCTACCTGATCATCGACGAGGCACAGAACCTCACCCCGAAGCAGATGAAGACGCTGATCACCCGCGCCGGCCCGGGCACCAAGATCGTCTGCCTCGGCAACGTCGAGCAGATCGACACGCCCTACCTCACCGAGACCACCTCCGGCCTCACCTACGCGGTGGACCGCTTCAAGAACTGGGAGCATTCGGCGCACGTCACCTTGCGTCGCGGCGAGCGTTCGCGGTTGGCGGATTTCGCGGCGGAGGCGCTGTAGGGCCGGGAATCGGGAATCGGGAATCGGGAATCGGGGAAAGCGTAAAGCCCCCAGTTCGTCATTCCCGCGAAAGCGGAATCCATGTGGCTGTTTCGCAAGACCAAAGTGGATTCCCGTTTTCGCGGGAATGACGTCGCTGTTTTTTCGTTGGCGCAGGCGATCTTCGCGCCGCAGGGATGAAAGGGATCGTGCGCGGTCGAAGCCCGGGCACCGCATCCGGGTAGAATGCAGCTCTCGATAGCCTTCCGCCGCGCGCCTCGCCATGGTCCTCACTCCCCGCCTGATCCTGCTGGTCCTGTTCGCCCTGTTCGTGCTGTGCGTGCTGCTGGTGCACCTGCGCGGCCGCATGCGGCTGCGTTTCGACCGCCAACTGGTCGACCACTCGGCGGTGTTCGCGCCGTACAACCTGCTGATGTACGCGTTCTCGGCGGTGCCGGCCAAGCCGATTCTCGATCGCCGCGGCTTTCCCGAGCTGGACCTGCTGCAGGCGAACTGGCAGACCATCCGCGATGAGGCGTTGCAGCTGACCGAAGCCGGTCACATCCGCGGCACCACGAAGAACGACGACGCCAGCTTCAACAGCTTCATCAAGCAGGGCTGGAAGCGCTTCTACCTGAAGTGGTACGGCGAGCCGCTGGCCTCGGCCGAGGCGCTGTGTCCGAAGACGGTGGAGCTGCTCAATGCCATTCCCGGCATCAAGGCGGCGATGTTCGCCACGCTGGCGCCGAACAGCAAACTCAACCCGCATCGCGATCCGTTCGCTGGCTCGCTGCGCTACCACCTGGGCCTGATCACGCCGAACTCGCGCGACTGCCGCATCCTCGTCGACGGCGAGGAACACGCCTGGGGCGACGGCAAGGACGTGGTGTTCGACGAGACCTACGTGCACTGGGTGGAGAACAAGACCGACCAGACCCGGGTGATCCTGTTCGCCGACGTGGAGCGCCCGCTGCGCACGTCCTGGATGAGCGCGATCAACCACCGCGTGGGCGCGTTCATGGGCAAGATCACCGCCTCGCCCAACAGCGACGCCGGCACCGAGAAGACCGGCTTCGTCAACCGCCTGTACGCATGGAGCCAGCGCAAGGGCGCCATGCACCATTGGAAGGCGGCGTTCAAGCGGCGGCACCGGAAGCTGTACAAGGCCGGCAAGTACGCCGGCATCCTGCTGCTGATGTGGCTGGTTTTCCTGGCGCCCTGGCCGCTGTTTCGCTGAGCCTTCACGTTTCACGATGGCGGTGCGTCCTGGCCGGCCCCCCCCCGGAGCGCCCCATGGACCCGCAAACCGCCCCGTTCCAGCAACACCGCCAGCGCCCGTCCGGCCTGGCCTACCGCATGCTCGGCGCGCCCGGCGACGCCGGGGACGTGCTGCACGACGCCTGGCTGCGCTGGCATGCGCAGGATGTCCAGGCACTGGACGACCCGGAGGCGTGGCTGGTCACCGTGACCACGCGCATCGCGCCAGGCGGTGATCGTGATCAACAGCTGGAACCGCGTCGCCATCCCGTCGCGCGCGGAGCCGGGCAGCTATCAACCGGCGAAGCACCGACGCGCGGATAGCAGCGACTCCGGCTGAGCCTCAAAAAAAAGGGTCTTCGCGGATCAGTGTGGGTGGATTTTGGCGTTATCGGGTAGCGGTGGCAGGAAGCTGGCGATGACCTTGAGC
>NZ_JBYTEM010000031.1:0-60190 GCF_058789735.1 Rhodanobacter sp. FW106-PBR-R2A-1-15
TGCGACCTGCAACAGCTCGCTGCCTGGGGCTTTTTCCTGGAAGGCCTCCCCCTCCGGGGTGGCCTTCGCTTTTTGGGGCGGGCGTCGTCCGCTGCGGCGAGACCTGGAAGGCCTCTCGATTCCAGTTTTCGGGTACGGGGCCAGCCGCGTCCATCAGGCTGGCAGCCGACGCCGAGCCCCAGTTCGGTCCCGGCAGCGGGAGATGCGCCGGCGGTGATACCCCAGTGCCACTCCTGTCCAGGACCATGATGCGCATCGCGCACGTCCAGTTGCTACGCTCTGTCGATGGCTCGTGTGGAAGGAATGGCGGTGGCGCAACGTTACATACTGGCGATAGATCAGGGCACCACCAGCTCGCGCGCCATCCTGTTCGACCGGGCCGGTGGCGTGGTCGGCTCGGCGCAGCGCGAATTCAGGCAGATCTTCCCGCAGCCGGGCTGGGTGGAGCACGATCCGCAGGAGATTCTCGCCAGCGTGCTGGCCACCGTGGCCGAGGTACTGGCCTCGGTACGGGCCGAGGCCAGCGAACTGGCTGGCATCGGCATTACCAACCAACGCGAGACCACGGTGGTATGGGATCGGCAGAGCGGTAGACCGGTCCACAACGCGGTCGTGTGGCAGTCGCGGCAAAGCCTGGCAATCTGCGAACGGCTGGAAGCCGATGGTCACGCGCCGCTGGTGCGCGAGAAGACCGGCTTGCTGATCGACGCCTACTTCTCCGGCAGCAAGGTCCGCTGGATCCTCGATCACGTCGATGGCGCGCGTACCCGGGCGGAGCGCGGCGACCTGCTGTTTGGCACGATCGACAGCTGGCTGATCTGGAATCTCACGGGTGGCAGGCTGCACGTCACCGATGTCAGCAACGCCGCGCGCACGCTGCTGTTCGACATCCACGCGCGCCAGTGGGACGACGAGTTGCTGCGCATGCTGGGCATCCCGCGCAGCATGTTGCCGCAGGTGCGTTCGTGCAGCGAGGTCTACGGTCACACCGCGGCGCTGCCCGGTTTGCCGGCCGGTGTGCCGATCAGCGGCGTGGCCGGCGATCAGCAGGCCGCGCTGTTCGGTCAGGCCTGCTTCGAGCCCGGCATGGCCAAGAACACCTATGGCACCGGCTGCTTCATGCTGATGCATACCGGAACCCAGGCCGTGCCCTCGCGACATGGGTTGTTGACCACGATCGCGTGGGAGCTGGATGGTGTCGTCGAATACGCGCTGGAGGGCAGCATCTTCGTCGCCGGATCGGTGGTGCAGTGGCTGCGCGATGGCCTGCACATGCTGGTGCACGCCAGCGATTCGCAGGCGTGCGCCGAAAGCGTGGAGTCGAGCGAAGGCGTGTACCTGGTACCGGCTTTCGTCGGGCTGGGCGCGCCGTACTGGCGCAGCGACGTGCGCGGCGCGATGTTCGGGCTGTCGCGCGGCACCCGCAAGGAACACGTGGTGCGGGCTGCGCTGGAGTCGATGGCCTACCAGTCGCGCGACGTGCTGGCCGCGATGGAAGCCGATGCGGGCATCCCGCTGAAGGAACTGCGCGCGGACGGCGGCGCCATCGCCAACGACTTCATGGCGCAGTTCCAGAGCGACATGCTCGGCGTGCCGGTGCTGCGGCCGAAGATCGCCGAGACCACCGCACTGGGCGCGGCCTACCTCGCCGGGCTGGCCGTGGGTTTCTGGGAAAGCCGTGCGCAGCTCGCGAAGCTGTGGCAGGTCGAGCGCCGCTTCCAGCCGGCGATGGCTGAGCCCGCCCGCGAGCGCCTGTACCAGGGCTGGCGCAATGCCGTCGCTGCCACCATCGGCTTTCGCGTGGGCTGAAACGAACGAGGCTCCCGGCATGGCGCCGGAGCCCCGTTTCATTGTGACCGGTGGCGACCTGGCTCAATCCAGCGCGTAGCCGAACTGGTCAAGGAACTCGGCGGCGAATTCGACATAGTCGAAGCGCTGGTTCTGCGTGCCGGGATGCTCCACCTTCAGCGCGCCCATCAGCGAGGCCATGCGGCCGGCGGTCGGCCAGTCCTTGCCGTGCATGATGCCGAAGATCAGGCCGGCGCGATACGCGTCGCCGCAACCGGTGGGGTCCACGATCTGGCGTTCGCGCGCCGGCGGGATGTGATGGGTATCGCTGCCGGCGTGGATGACCGAGCCGCGCGGGCCCTGCGTCACGATATACGCCGTCACCCGCTCGGCGATTTCGGAGGTGCTCCAGCCGGTGCGCGCCTGCAGCAGCTGCGACTCGTAGTCGTTGACGATCACGTAGGTCGACTTGCCGATCATCGAGCGGAACTCGTCGCCGCTGAACAGCGGCATCGCCTGGCCCGGATCGAAGATGAACGGCACGCCGCGTGCGGCGAACTCGTTCACGTGTTGCAGCATCGCCTCGCGGCCGTCGGGGGCGACGATCGCGAAGTCGATCTGCGGGATGTCGCGCACGTGGTTTTCCTGCGCGCTGGACATCGCACCGGGGTGGAAGGCGGTGATCTGGTTGTTGTCCAGATCGGTGGTGATGAAGCACTGCGGGGTGAACTGGTCGTCAAACTCACGCACGCCGTCGAGCCGGATGCCGCATTGCTCCATGTGCTTGCGGTACGGCCCGAAGTCCTGGCCCACGGCCGCCACCGGCAGCGGGTCGCCACCGAGCAGCTTGAGGTTGTAGGCGATATTGCCGGCACAGCCGCCGAACTCACGGCGCATGCGCGGCACCAGGAACGACACATTCAGGATGTGCATCTGATCGGGCAGGATGTGGTTCTTGAACTGGTCCTGGAACACCATGATGGTGTCGTAGGCCAGCGATCCGCAGATGACGGCAGGCATGACGTGCGGGAACCCCCGGCAGCGATGTGGAAAAGAGCACGCGCGCCCGGCCTGGAGCCGGACCGGGTGGCTTCGGTCAAAGGGTTGAATGGTAGCGCCATCTGCTCGACTTGGCGACTTCGTGCGCCGGTGACCAGCTCAGTTCGCGGCGCAGAAAGTGTGCTTATGATCGTGTTGTAGAAGGGTTTCTTAACGTTATTGTCCTTGCGCCTGGCAGTCGCGCTGACTAGACTGGCGAGCTTGATTTTTAGCCAGGCCGAATGCGGCGGACCCATGTTCAAGAAGTTTCGCGGAATCTTCTCCAACGACATCTCCATCGACCTCGGCACCGCCAACACACTGATTTACGTGCGTGGCCAGGGCATCGTGCTGAACGAGCCATCGGTGGTGGCGATCCGTCAGGATCGCGGCCCCGGCGGTCCGCGCACGATCGCTGCGGTCGGCAGCGACGCCAAGCGCATGCTCGGCCGCACGCCGGGCAACATCGCCACGGTGCGGCCGATGAAGGACGGCGTGATCGCCGACTTCACCATGACCGAAGCGATGCTGCAGCACTTCATCAAGCAGGTGCACAAGTCGCGCTTCCTGCGCCCGAGCCCGCGCGTGCTGGTCTGCGTGCCGTGCGGCTCGACCCAGGTCGAGCGCCGCGCCATCAAGGAATCGGCCGAAGGCGCCGGCGCCCGCGACGTGTTCCTGATCGAGGAGCCGATGGCCGCCGCGATCGGCGCCGGCATCCCGGTGCACGAGGCGCGCGGCGCAATGGTGCTGGACATCGGCGGCGGCACCTCGGAAGTGGCGGTGATCTCACTCAACGGTATCGTCTACTCGCAGTCGGTGCGCGTGGGTGGCGACCGCTTCGACGAGGCCATCATCAACTACGTGCGACGCAATCATGGCACCCTGATCGGCGAATCCACCGCCGAGCGGATCAAGCTGCAGATCGGCTGCGCGTTCCCGCAGGGCGAGGTCAAGGAGGTCGAGATCTCCGGCCGCAACCTGGCCGAGGGCGTGCCGCGCATGTTCACGATCAACTCCAACGAAATTCTGGAAGCGCTGCACGAGCCGCTGGCCGGCATCGTGGCGGCGGTGAAGTCGGCGCTGGAGCAGACTCCGCCGGAACTGTGCTCCGACGTCGCCGAGCGCGGCATCGTGCTGACCGGCGGCGGCGCGCTGCTGCGCGATCTGGACCGGCTGATCTCCGAAGAAACCGGTCTGCACGTGCAGGTGGCGGACGACCCGCTGACCTGCGTGGCGCGCGGCGGCGGCAAGGCGCTGGAGCTGATCGATCAGCACGGCAGCGATTTCTTCGCGCCCGAATAAGCCGAGAGCCTGCTCGTGGCCTTCGAGTGCCCCGCGTTGCCATTGAGTGGCTGTCAGGTGGCAGGGCGTGGCGCGGGCCTGGCTGGCTGGCAGGCCAAGCCGCGCGCTGCCGCATGGCGGCCACTCAATGGCAACCCGAAGGGCCGGGTCTGTTTGCCCGCATGCCGGCGTCATCACTCGGTCGTGGACGGACGTCCACTCCTCGCTCATCAAAGCCGAGTCCATCCCCGGACTCTCCCCGCGTGCCTTCATTCTTCCTTGGCCTGCGCGCAAACAGCTCCCGGCGCGGGGTACTCGAAGACCATGAGCAGGCTCTAGCGATGGCGCGTGCACGTGACGAGTCCTCGCCGCTGTTCGCCGGCAACGCCGCGGGCACGCTGCGGCTGATCGTCTACCTCGCGCTGGCCGTGGTGCTGATGGTGCTCGACCACCGCAACGGCTGGCTGTGGCGCCTGCGCTACGCGGCATCGGCGGTGGTCGAGCCGGTGTACCGGCTGGCGGGGTTGCCGGCGGTCGGGATTCGTACCATGAGCGTGGCGTTCGCCGATCGCCAGCGGCTGACCGAGCAGAACCAGCGCCTGCGCGAGGACCTGCTGCTGGCCAACGCCAAGTTGAACCGGATGGCCGCCGTCGCCGAACAGAACCAGCGCCTGAAGGAACTGCTCGACACCCAGCACAGCCTGGAACTGAACGTGCAGCTGGCGCGGGTGATCGGCGTGGATCTCGGCGCCTATCGCTACCAGCTCACCCTGAACATGGGCGCCCGCGACGGAGTCAGGCCAGGCCAGCCGGTGATCGACGCGCACGGGGTGATGGGCCAGGTGAAGGAAGTGCTGCCGACCACCTCGGTGGTGATGCTGATCACCGACCCGGCCCATGCGATCCCGGTGGTGGTCGAGCGCACCGGCCTGCGCACGGTGGCCTACGGCTCGCGCGACGGTGACCAGCTCAGCCTGCCGACCATTCCGCAGGCTGCCGACGTGCGCGTGGGCGACAAGTTGCTCACCTCGGGTCTCGGCGGGCGCTTTCCGCCGGGTTTTCCGGTTGGCGAGGTGCACTCGGTGGCGCCATCGGCGACCGGCATGTTCCTGGTGGCGATGGCGAAGCCGTCGGCGGATCTCGACCGCAGCGAGGACGTGCTGCTGCTGCATGATCAGGCCGAGCCGGACGGCCCGCCGGCGCCGGTGACCCCGATGGGGCCGCCGGCCGGGCTGGCGCCGGCCGTTGCCGGCTCGACCCCCGCGCCGGCGAGCACCAGCGGAGCGCCGCGATGAACCGACAGCGCCTGAGCCTGTGGTGGTTCGTCGGCACGCTGGTGTTCGCGCTGGCGTCTATGCTGGTGCCGCTGCCCGGCGTGCTGGAGCCGTTCAAGCCGTACTGGCCAGCGCTGATCCTGCTGTACTGGTCGCTGGAATCGGAAGACCGGGTTACCCTCGGACTGGCGTTCACGGTGGGCCTGGCGGCGGACCTGCTCAACGGCGTGGTGCTGGGCGAGCAGGCGCTGCGCCTGTGCGCGTTGGCATTCATCGCGCTGCGCTTCCGCTCGCGGCTACGCTTCTTCCCGATGTGGCAGCAGGCGCTGGCGGTGCTGGCGCTGCTGCTGAACGACCGCATCCTGCTGCTGATCGTGCGCGTGCTGGCCGGCGCGTCGCTGCCGCCGGCGAGCTGGTGGATCTCGCCGTTCGTGGGCGCCGCGCTGTGGCCGTTCCTGTTCCTGCTGCTCGACGACCTGCGCGCGCGGCTACGGATCCAATGAGCCATGAACCCGTGACATGAAACCCCGGCGCTCGATCAAGGACCCCCGCGGCGAGAGCCTGCTGTTCCGGCGTCGCGCGCTGGCCGGTTTCGTGCTGATCGTGTTGTGCCTGTGCCTGCTCGTCGGCCGCTTCGTGTTCCTGCAGGTGATGCGCCACGACGAGTTCGTCACCCGTTCGCAGGCCAACCGGGTCAAGCCGCGCGCGATCCCGCCGGCGCGCGGGCTGATCTACGACCGCAACGGCGTGCTGCTGGCCGACAACGTGCCCGCGTTCCGCCTCGAAGTGGTGCCCGAGCAGGTCAAGGACATGCCGGCGCTGCTGGCCCGGCTGGGCGAGGTGGTGCCGCTGGACCCGGGCGACCTGGACGCGTTCCGCAAGCAGCTGAAGCAGAGCCGGCGCTTCGAGAGCGTGCCGCTGAAGCTGCACCTGACGGAGGACGAGATCGCCCGCTTCGCGGTGAACCGCTGGCGCTTTCCCGGTGTCGACGTGGTGCCTTACCTGACCCGGCGCTATCCGCTGCGCGGGTTGTTCGCGCACGTGGTGGGCTATGTCGGGCGCATCGACGCGGACGACCTGGAACGGCTCGACCCCAAGCGCTACCAAGGCACCAGCCACGTCGGCCGCAGCGGCATCGAGCGTTCCTACGAAAACATTCTGCACGGCACGCCGGGCTACGAGCTGCTCGAGGTGAATGCCGACGGGCGCACGCAGCGCGTGCTGGAGACGCATGCGCCCACGCCGGGCAGGAATCTCTACCTGAGCCTCGACGTGCGTCTGCAGAAAGCTGCCGAAGCGGCGTTCGAGGGCCGCCCCGGCGCGGCGGTGGCGATCGATCCGCGCAATGGCCAGGTGCTGGCGATGGTCAGCGTGCCCAGCTTCGACCCCAACCTGTTCGTCAACGGTATCGGGCAGGCCGACTACGCCGCGCTGACCAACGACCCCGAGAAGCCGCTGTACAACCGCGCGCTGCGCGGGGTGTATCCGCCCGGCTCCACGGTGAAGCCGCTGATCGGCCTGGCCGGGCTGGAAACCGGCATGCGCACGCCGCAGGACACCGTGGTCTCCACCGGCGTGTTCTACATTCCCGGCCAGCAGCGCGGCTATCGCGACGACCAGCGTGGCGGCGTGGGGCGGGTCGACCTGGTGGGGGCGATCGAGCAGTCGGTGAACACCTACTTCTACAAGCTCGCGCTGGACATGGGTATCGACCGGTTCAGCGGGTACATGGGCAAGTTCGGCTTCGGCCGCCCGACCGGCATCGATCTGGTCGGCGAATCCTCCGGCGTGCTGCCCTCGCGCGAATGGAAGGCGGCCAACTTCCGCCAGCCGTGGTACCCGGGCGAGACGGTGATCGCCGGCATCGGCCAGGGCTACTGGGCGGTGACGCCGCTGCAGCTGGGCCACGCGATCGCCACCTTCGCCGGCCATGGCGTGCCGTACGCGCCGCGTCTGGCGATGGCGACCCAGGGCGGCGTCAACGCAGCGCCGCAGCCGCTGGCCAATCCGCCGAGTGGGCCGTCGGTGATCCGCAAGCCGGCCGACTGGGACGTGGTGAACCAGGGCATGCAGCAGGTGATCTACGGCGCGCGGGGCACCGGTCGCCAGCTTGGCGTCGGCTTTCCCTACCTGATGGCCGGCAAGAGCGGCACCGCCGAGCGCTTCTCGCGCCGGTCCGAGGCCTACGATACGAACCGCAGCACGGAGTACCTGGCGACCCGCCATCGCGCCTGGTTCGTTGCCTACGCGCCGGCCGACAACCCGCAGATCGCGGTGGCGGCGATCCTGGAATCCGGCGCCTGGGGCGCCTCGGCGGCTGGACCGATCGTGCGTACCATCCTCGATACCTGGCTGGCGTCGCACGGTGGCGAGATCGCGGACGCGAAACGCCTGTCGGTATCGGCCGCGCCGTTGCCGCCGATAGCCCGGAACGCTCCGCCCGACGCCGGCGTGGAAGACAGCGAGCCGGTGGAGGATCTGCCGACGCCGGCCACGAGCAGCGGAGGCACGCCATGATCGAGGCGCTGTACGCGCGCACGCGCCGCTTCCTGCGCCGCAGTCTGACCCGGCCGCGGATCGACCTGCCGCTCGCGCTCGGCCTGTTGGTGCTGGGGCTGACCGGCCTGGTCACGCTGTACAGCGCGGGCGACGGCAACCTGGCGCTGGTCGGCGGCCAGGCCGGCCGCTTCGTGCTGGGCGGCGTACTGCTGCTGCTGGTGTCGCGCATTCCGCCGCCGGTGCTGCGCGGCTGGACGCCCTGGCTGTATGCCGGCAGCACCGCGCTGCTGGTGGTGGTGGCGATCCTGGGCGAAGGTCGCGGCTCGACCCGCTGGCTGGACCTGGGCTTCATGCGCTTTCAGCCGTCCGAACTGCTCAAGCTGACCATGCCGATGATGGTGGCCTGGTACCTGCACCCGCGCCAGCTGCCGCCGGGCTGGAAGGACATCGCGGTGGTCGGCTTGCTGATCGCGATCCCGGCCGGGCTGATCGTCGAGCAGCCCGACCTGGGCACCGCCGTGCTGGTAGCCGCGGCCGGCGCGTTCGCGCTGTTCCTGTCCGGCATGGCGTGGTGGCGCATCGGCCTGCTGCTCGGCGCAGTGGCCGGGATGATTCCGGTCGGCTGGCACTTCCTGCACCAATATCAGCGCGACCGCGTGCTGACCCTGCTCAATCCGGAATCCGATCCGCTCGGCAACGGCTGGCACATCATCCAGTCGCAGATCGCGGTAGGCTCCGGCGGCGTCTTCGGCAAGGGCTGGCTGCACAGTACGCAGTCGCGGCTGGATTTCCTGCCCGAGCACACCACCGACTTCATCTTCGCGGTGTTCTCCGAGGAGTTCGGCCTGGTCGGGGTGATCGCGCTGGTCGCGCTGTACGCGTTCATCATCGGCCGCTGCCTGTGGATCGCGATGGAGGCGCGCGACACCTATTCGCGCTTGCTCGCCGGCGCGATCGGCATGAGCTTCTTCGTTTACGTGTTCGTCAACGGCGGCATGGTCGCCGGCATGCTGCCGGTGGTCGGCGTGCCGCTGCCGCTGATCAGCTACGGCGGCACCTCGGCGGTGTCGCTGCTGACCGGCTTCGGCGTGCTGATGTCGATCCACGCCAACCGCAAGATGCACCTTTAGAAACGCCGACTTTCCGCCCGGCTCGCGCCTGCGTGCGTGCTAGGCTTCCGGCGACGTCGAAATTCTGTGAGGCAAGCCACGACATGACAGTTGCGCCCGTGCCGTCAGCGGCCCGTTTCCTCGCCATCCTCCTCGTGCTGTGGATGGGCGCTTCGACCCCCGCCACGGCGACGACGCACCCCGGCCAGGCCGAGCTGGTGCGCGAGGTGGCGCGCGAGACCGGCAAGAGCCCGCAGGCGCTGAATGCGTTGCTCGACGGCGCGAAAAGGCAGCAGGCCATCCTCGACGCGATCAGCCGCCCGGCCGAGGCCAAGCCATGGAAGGACTACCGGCCGATCTTCCTCACCGACAAGCGCATCAATGACGGCGTCGCGTTCTACCGCGCGCACCGCGCGCTGCTGGAGCAGGTCGGCAAGCAGTACGGCGTGGCGCCCGAGTACATCGTGGCGATCGTCGGCGTGGAGACCAGCTACGGCCGCAACACCGGCAAGTACAAGGTGCTCGACGCGCTGGTCACGCTGGGGCTGTACTACCCGCCGCGGGCCACGTTCTTCCGCGCGCAGCTGAAGGAACTGCTGAGCCTGCCGGACAACCACCTGGCCGGGCCGGTCGACACGCTCACCGGCTCCTACGCCGGCGCGCAGGGCTGGGGCCAGTTCATGCCCACCAGCATCCGCGACTTCGCGGTGGACGCCGACCACGATGGCCATATCGATCTGTCGAATTCGCTGCCGGATATCTTCGCCAGCGTGGCGAACTACTTCGTGCGGCACGGCTGGATCGCCGGCGGCCCGGTGGCGGCGCAGGCGCAGCCGGACGGCGCGGCGAAGCCGATCGCGGTGAAGGACGCCACGCCGCAGTGGCCGCTGGAACAGCTGGTGGCGTGGGGCTACGCGCCGCTGCAGCACCTGCCGCCGGGCGAACCGGCCAGCCTGCAGACGCTGGACGGCCCGAACGGACCGGAATACTGGTTCACCTTCCAGAATTTCTACGTGATCACCCGCTACAACCGCAGCCCGCTGTATGCGCTGGCGGTGGGCCAGCTGGCGCAGGCGATCGCCGCCGGCGCCGACCCGGCGGAAGTCACGCGATGAGGGCGGCGGGTGCTGCGGTGCTGCTGCTGGCGGCCCTGCTGCTGGCCGGCTGCGGTGGTCATCGGACCAGGCCCTCGCATGGCGGCAGCCGGCAGGATCGCGCCTGGGGCCAGCCGGCAGACAGCCGCGGCGGTTTTTACGACGACCTCGGCAAGCCACAGGGCAGTCGCTATCGCGACGGTGCCGACAGCGTGCCGCCGCCATTGGACGTCAGCAAACTGGTTGAGCCGGTGCCGAAGGTCGAGCCGCGTTCGCTGTACGGCAACAAGTCGCCGTACAGCGTGCTCGGGCAGACCTACCGCGTGCTGCCCAGCGCGCGCGGCTACGACGAGCGCGGCATCGCCTCGTTCTACGGCAACAAGTTCCACGGCTACAAGACCTCCAGCCTGGAGACCTACGACATGTACACGTTCAGCGCGGCCAGCACCACGCTGCCGCTACCCAGCTACGCGCGGGTCACCAACCTGGAGAACGGCAAGAGCGTGATCGTGCGGGTCAACGACCGCGGCCCGTTCCATCAGAACCGGCTGATCGACCTGTCCTACGCCGCCGCGGTGAAGATCGGCATCTGGCCCAAGGGCACCGGACTGGTCGAGGTGCGCGGGATCGATCCGTCTACTCCGGCGCAGGAACTGCCGCCGCCGGTTGCGGTCCCAGCCGGACAGCCGGACATCTATCTGCAGGTGGGTGCGTTTGCCGACGCCGACAACGCCGAAAGGCTGGCCCGGCGCCTGCGTCAGGCCAACCTGGGCGCGGTGCAGGTGAGCGATGCCACGGTCAACGGCCGTCGCGTGCGCCGCGTGCGCGTGGGGCCGCTGGTCAGCGTGGATCGCGCCGACCAGATCAGTGCCCGGATCGAGAACATGGGTCTGCCGCGGCCCCAGGTCGCAGTAGACTGAGCAGGATTTGCGCATTCTTTTTCCTTCCGCCGGCGCCGCGACGCCGACACCAGCCATCGGACCGATTTCCACGATGAATTTTCTCCGCCGCACCCTGATCCCGTTCGCCACCGTCCTGCTGGTCGGCGTTGCCGTTGCGCAGACGCCGCCGCGCCCGTCGCCGGTGCCGCGCCCGGTGGTGCCGGACGCGCCGGTGCCGCCGCCGCCGGACGTCGACGGCAAGAGCTGGGTGCTGATGGACTACGCCACCGGCCAGATCCTCGCCAGCAAGGAGCCGGACCTGCGCGTGGAGCCGGCCTCGATCACCAAGGTGATGACCGACTACGTGGTCTCCGCCGAGATCGCCAACGGCAAGATCCACATGACCGACCCGGTCACCATCAGCGAGAACGCCTGGCGCGGCGGTGGCGCCGGCACCGACGGTTCCACCAGCTTCCTCAAGCTCAACAGCCAGGTGCCGCTGAAGGATCTGCTGTACGGCATGATCATCCAGTCCGGCAACGACGCGGCGATCGCGCTGGCCGAGCACACCGCCGGCTCCGAGCCGGCGTTCGCCGGGCTGATGAACGCCTACGCCAAGCAGCTGGGCATGGTCAACTCGAACTTCCAGAACGCCTCCGGCTATCCGATCGCCAACCACTACACCACCGCGCATGACATCGCGATTCTGTCGCGCGCGCTGATCCACGACTTCCCCGAGGACTACGCGATCTCCGCGGTGAAGGAGTTCGAGTGGAACGGGATCAAGCAGCACAACCGCAACACCCTGCTGTGGCGCGACCCCAGCGTGGACGGCATCAAGACCGGGCACACCGCGGCCGCCGGCTACTGCCTGGCCGCCTCGGCCAAGCAGGGCGAGGCGCGCATGGTCGCGGTGGTGATGGGCGCCAGCAGCGAGAAGGCGCGCGCCGATTCGGCGATGGCGCTGATGAGCTACGGCTTCCGCTTCTACGAGACGCACAAGCTGTACGGCGCCGACAAGCCGCTGGCCACGCCGCGGCTGTGGAAGGGTGCGGCCAACCAGCTGCCACTGGGCGTGGCCGAGGACGTGCTGGTCACCGTCAAGCGCGGCCAGTACGACCAGCTCAAGGCGACCATGGACATCCCCGCCACGCTGATCGCGCCGTTCACCAAGGGCCAGCAGATCGGCACGCTGCGCATCACCCTGGACGGCCAGCCGGTGCAGAGCGTGCCGCTGATCGCGTTGCAGGATGCGCCGCAGGGCGGCTTCTTCTCGCGCCTGTGGGACAGCATCCTGCTGTGGTTCCACAGCGACAAGAAGGCCGATGCCCCGTCACCGGCCAAGGGCGCGGACGCGAAGTGATGCAGCCGATCGACTTCAGCAAGGCGAAGCAGGAAGGCAAGGGCTTCCAGTTTCCCGGCGAGTTCGAGATCACCGCGGTCGGCAACGCCAGCGCGAACCTGCCGGCGCACGTGCCGCAACTGCTGGAGCGCGCCGGCCTGCACGTGCTGCACGAAACCGTGCGGCACCGGCACTCCGGCGCCGGCAACTTCGTCTCGGTCACGGTCAGCTTCCGCTGCGACACCCGCGAGCAGTACGAGGCCGCGCACCACGCGCTGCGCGCCGACCCGGATATCCGGTATACGTTGTGAGAGCCGGGATTTAGGATTCGGGATTCGCAAAAGCCGCCCCCCGACCCCATGACGGAAGCGAGTTGCGCTTCTTTCGCCTAGGAAAAATGCAAGGCCACAAGCTCGCCGTGAACCACGAATCCCGAATCCCGAATCCCGGCTTTCAACAGCCGCATGGCTGGTCATCCCGGCCCCTCGCCATCCGCCGCCTCGGTCGCCAGCCCTACGCGGCCACCTGGAAGGCGATGAGTGCGTTCACCGACAACCGCACCGCCGACACGCCCGACGAATTCTGGCTGCTGGAGCACGACCCGGTGTTCACCCTGGGCCAGGCCGGCAAGATGGAGCACGTGCTGGCGCCGGGTGACATCCCGGTGATTTCGGTCGATCGCGGCGGTCAGGTGACCTACCACGGGCCGGGCCAGATCGTCGGCTATCCGCTGATCGACCTGCGCCGCGCCGGCGTGGGCGTGCGCGAGCTGGTGCACCGGATCGAGCAGGCGCTGATCGACACGCTGACGCACTGGAACGTGGTGGCGGTGCGCCGCGAGGGCGCGCCCGGGGTCTACGTGGCCGACGCCAAGGTCGCCGCGCTCGGCCTGCGCGTGCGCCGCGGCTGCAGCTTCCACGGGCTGGCCTTCAACGTGGCCATGGACCTGGAGCCGTTCCAGCGCATCAACCCCTGCGGTTACAAGGGTTTGGCGGTCACGCAGCTGCTAGACTTGGGCGGTCCGTCGCAGTTGGCTACGGTCGAGGACGTGCTGGTAGAGGAGTTTTGCCGCCAGTTCGGCTTCACCGCCATGCCCGCCGCTCCCATCCTGCCCGAACTCCCCGCCCGCAAGGCGGTCTGAGCCGTCTACCCATGAGCGAAATCTCCGCCCCTTCCCCCAAGATCATCCCGCTCGCCGTGGTCAGCGGCGCGCCCGCGGGCGAAAAGCAGCTGGGCAACGACAAGATCGCGCTGAACCGTGCCGGCTTCGATACCGGCGCGCCGACCCTGCGCAAGCCCAGCTGGATCCGCGTGCGGCTGCCGCAGGGCAACGCCGTGCAGCAGCTGAAGGCGCGCCTGCGCGAGAACTCGCTGGTCACGGTGTGCGAGGAAGCGTCCTGCCCGAACATCCACGAGTGCTTCAGCAAGGGCACCGCCACCTTCATGATCCTCGGCGAGGTGTGCACGCGGCGCTGCTCGTTCTGCGACGTGGCGCATGGCCGCCCGGTGGCGCCCGATCCGCTGGAACCGGCGCGGCTGGCCGAGACCATCGCCGACATGCGCCTGAAGTACGTGGTGATCACCTCGGTCGACCGTGACGACCTGCGCGACGGCGGCGCCGAGCACTTCGCCGCCTGCATCCGCGCCACGCGCCATGCCAGCCCGCACATCCGCATCGAGATCCTCACCCCCGACTTCCGCGGCAAGGGCCGCATGGAACGCGCGCTGGAGGTGCTGAAGGACTTCCCGCCGGACGTGTTCAACCACAACCTGGAAACCGTGCCGCACCTGTACCGCGAAGTGCGCCCCGGCGCCGACTACCAGTGGTCGCTGGACCTGCTCAAGCGCTTCAAGGCGCAGCACCCGCAGGTGCCGACCAAGTCCGGCGTCATGCTTGGCCTGGGTGAAACGATGGAGCAGGTGCTCGAGACGATGCGCGATCTACGCGCCCATGACGTCGAGATGATCACCATCGGCCAGTACCTGCAGCCCACGCCGCACCATCACCCGGTGCTGCGCTACTGGAGGCCGGAAGAATTCGATGCGCTGCGCGCGGAAGGCGAGGCAATGGGTTTCCACCACGTCGCCTCCGGTCCGCTGGTGCGCTCGTCCTATCACGCCGACCTGCAGGCCCATGCAGCCGGCGTCACCGAGTCAGCCTGAGAACCCCCATGAAATTTCGTCCCGCGCTGCTCCTGCTGCTTGCCTTCACCGCGACCTGCGCGTTCGCACAGTCGGCTGCCGACCTCGGCGCCGGCAAGGCCCGCAAGGCGGCTACCTGGCCGCTCACCTCCACACCCGAGGAGGCGCAGGCCGCGCAGCTGTCGGCGCGTTTCCTGACCCGTTTCCACTACGACGCGCAGCCTCTCGACGATGCGATGTCGGCGCGCATCTACAAGGCGTATTTCAAGCTGCTGGACAGCGAGAAGGTGTTCTTCACCCAGGCCGACATGGCCAAGTTCGCGCCGCTGAAGACCCAGCTGGACGACGCGATCTGGAACCAGGACCTGTCGGCGCCGTTCGCCGTGTTCAACCTCTATGTGCAGCACGCGGTGGAGCGCATGAACTACGCACGCGGCCTGCTCAAGCAGGGCTTCGACCTCGCTGCCGACGAGAGCTACACCTTCGACCGCGAGCACGCCGACTGGCCGAAGGACCAGGCCGAGTTGAACGACCTGTGGCGCAAGCGCACCAAGAACGACTGGCTGCGCCTGAAGCTGGCCGGCAAGGACGATGCCGAGGTCCGCAAGACGCTGGACAAGCGCTACGCCAACTACATCGAACGGGTCCGCCAGCTCGACGGCCAGGACGCGTTCCAGGCCTTCATGACCGCGTACGCGGAGACCACCGACCCGCACACCGACTACCTCGGCCCGCGCGCGGCGGAGAACTTCGACATCGCGATGAAGCTGTCGCTGGAAGGCATCGGCGCGGTGCTGCAGCCGCGCGACGACTACACTCAGATCCGCGAGCTGGTGCCGGCCGGGCCGGCCGCCAAGTCTGGGCGGATCCAGGTGGGCGACCGCATCGTCGGCGTCGGTCAGGGCGACAACGGCCCGATCGTCGACGTGATCGGCTGGCGCCTTGACGACGTGGTCAACCTGATCCGCGGCAAGAAGGACACCACCGTGCGGCTGGAGGTCATCCCCGCGGACGTCGGCGTGGACGGCAAGCACGAGATGGTCAGCCTGGTGCGCAAGAAGGTCAGCATCGAGGAGCAGGCGGCGAAGAAGAAGATCGTGGAGATCAAGGACGGCGGAGCCACCCGCAAGATCGGCGTGATCGAGCTGCCCACGTTCTACTCCGACTTCGGCGCGCGCAATGCCGGCGACAAGGATTTCAAGAGCGCCACCCGCGACGTCGCCAGGCTGCTCGGCGAACTGAAGCATGAGGGCGTGCAGGGCGTGGTGATGGACCTGCGCAACAACGGCGGCGGCTCGCTGGCCGAGGCCAATACGCTGACCGGCCTGTTCATCGACAAGGGTCCGGTGGTGCAGGTGCGCGACTCCAAGGGCGGGGTCGAGGTGCAGGGCGACGACGACCCGGGCATGGCCTGGAGCGGGCCGCTGGCGGTGCTGGTCAACCGCGGCACGGCGTCGGCTTCGGAGATCTTCTCCGCGGCGATCCAGGACTACCACCGTGGTCTGATCATCGGCGAGCCCACCTTCGGCAAGGGCACCGTGCAGAACCTGGTGGACCTGGACCGCTTCGCGCAGGGCGACAGCGAGAAGCCGCAACTCGGCGAGCTGAAGATGACCATCCAGGAATTTTTCCGCATCAACGGCGGCTCCACCCAGCTGAAGGGGGTGACTCCGGACATCGCGTTCCCGAAGAACGGCGACGACAAGGACTTCGGCGAGTCGACCTACGACAACGCACTGAAGTGGACGCAGATCGCGCCGGCCGACTACCAGGTGGTGGCCAATCTCGCCGCCTACCTGCCGCAGCTGCAGCAGAAGCACGCCGAGCGCGTGGCCCATTTGCCGGCGTGGAAGCTGATGCTGGACGAGCTGGCGCAGTACCGCAGCATGCGCGCGAAGACCTCGGTCTCGCTGAACTTCGCCACGCGCGAGGTCGAGCGCAAGCAGCTGGAGGCGATCCAGGCCGACTTCCGCGCGCGGCACAAGGCCATCGACGGCAGCGACGCCTCGCTCGCCGACGAGGCCAGCAGCAGCCTCGATGACGGCCTCAACGCGAACGAGCGCAGCCTGAAGAGCGAGCTGAAGCAGGAGAAGGACGCGAAGAAGGCGAAGGACGTGCAGCTCAACGAGACCGCGCACATCCTGTTCGACGCGCTCGGCATGATCAAGACCGATCCGAAGCTGGCCAGCGAAGTACTGCCCTATGGCGGAAAAGACAGCGGCGGCCTCGCTGCGGCACCCGCCACGCCGGCGACAGCGAAACCGACGCACTGAAAAATCGTGCGATTGAAGAAGGGCAGCGCGAGAGCGCTGCCCTTCTTCTGCCCGATCATCCGGCGCCGGCCACCCACGGACTCGGCAGCCTTGACGGCAAGGGTCAGCCCGGCGTGACAGGTATCTCGCAGGACTGGTTGAAATCGCCGATCGCCTCGACCAGGTCGGTCACGGCCGCACGCTCCGCCTCGCTGAGGTCGGGATGCCAGCAGTCCAGGATCAGCACCACGCGCGTCTGCCCGCTGCGGTTCCACGCCTCATGCTCGTAGGTGTCGTCGAACGTCACGCATCGACCTTCCTGCCAGACGTGCTCTTCGCCACCTACGCGGATGGCGCAATCGGGCGGAACGATCAGCGGCAGATGGGTCACCAGTCGCGTGTTGGTGACCCCGGTGTGCAGCAGGATGTGGGTACCCGGACTCAGCACCGAGAACAGCGTTTCCGGCGCGTGGTCGCGGATGCGTACCAGCGGCAGCGTATCGAGCAAGGCGGTCGTTTGCGGGCAGCGCGCACAGTGTTCGTCATGGCGCTGGCCGTGGCGATAGAAAAAGTACGCATCCCAGGCGGGATCCTGGTTGCTGGACGAACGCAGCATGCTGCGACTGGCCTGCGCCGGCACCTGGCCCAGAAACGCCTCCAGCTGCTGTCCCCGCGACAACACGGCGTGCAGTTCCGCGCGCACCGTATCGGTCGCCGCCTCCAGCTGCTCCAGCCAGGGGAAGTGCTTGCGCGGATAGTACGGCTGACTGGCGATGCCGGGGAAATACAGGAATTTCGGCTTCTGTCGTGGATCGGGGATGTTCGCCGGCTGATCGAGGAAGTAGATCGCCAGACTGCGTTCCACCCGCGCCAGTTCGTCGCTGCCGTAACGCTCGCGCAGCGGATCCAGCGCGCCGCGGAACAAGCGGCGCCGTCCCTGGTTGACGTAACTCACAGCATGTTTCACCGCATCGCGCAGACCCGGCGCGGTGGTTGCGTCGTCCTGCCAGCGCCCCCGCGCCCGCGCGCTTTCGATGGCCATGAAATAGGCCTTCAGCGCCTCGTGCGATTGCTCCAGTTGTTCCAGCGCCATGCCCAGCTGCAGGCGCGCCACGAACGCCCGTGGCGCCAGCGAAAGCCCGCACCTGAAGCTGGTGACGGCTCCGCTGAAATCATCCACCGCCATCTGTGCGGTAGCCAGCTGGACCCAGGCAGCCGGGTCGTCCCGGGCCACCTTCACGGCGACCTGCAGGCGCTGGATGGCCGCCGCATGCTCCCCGCGCGCGGAGTGACAGCCGGCTACGAACCGCAGCGCCTCGACGTCCTGCGGGTGCCGCTCGAGCAGGCTCAGGAAAGACTTCTCCGCAGCGTCCGGCTCGCCCCGCTGCGCCTGTTGTCGCGCCATGCTGCGGCCGGCTTGCGGGGTATCGTCGTGCGGTCGGTTCATCGGCGGTCGATGGTCTCGCATGGACACGGTCGGCTCCCGCAGCGCAATCCGCGAGAACTCCACGTCGCCATCATACGCGGGATGCCCGGCCGATCGCCGGCTCCGCATGGCGTCGGGTGACAGGGGCGCGGGACCCGCGGCGCGCCTTGCGCAACCCGGCCTTCGCCGGCCGCGGGCAAGCGTCAGTCCGCATAGCCGAGCTGCTGCATGACGGGGCGCAGGGTGGGCAATACCGGCTCGAACCATTCGCGGTAGGCGTGCCAGCGCCCCACCGCCTTGCCGTTGATGCCCTGGGTGACCTGGGCATAGCTCGGGGTACTGATGAACGGCTTGCTCCGTGCGTGTTCCGAAAAGCGTGCCATCGGCGACGCATCCTCGATGCCGAGGAATTCGCCGAGGCCGGCAACGCTGGCCTCGAAGCGGCTGACCACCGATTCGTAGCGCCACTCCAGCAACTGCGGCGCGAATACCTCGACCTGCTTTTGCCATTGCCCGAAGGCCTGCACGTAGCCATCCGCGAGGCGCTGCAACGACGAGCACAACACCATGAAGGCGGGCGAGCGGAATGGCTGCATGTAACAGCTGAGCAGCACGTCGCAGGGGTGGCGCAGGCACAGGATGATGCGCGCTTGCGGGAACAGCCGCATGATCATCGGCAGGCACAGCATGTTGAGCGGATTCTTGTCCACCAGCCGGCGCCGTCCCCGATCCGGCAGGGCACGGCCGACCCGGCGGAAGTAGACGGCGCGCAACTGGTCGGCTTCCGTCTGCGTCAGGTTTGCCAGATCGGCCGGGTAGTGCTGGCCGAACAGTTCCATGCCTTCGATCAGCTCATGGATGAAGGCACGCTCGTCCATGGACTGGAAGTCCGGGTGGGCATCGAGCATCTGTTCCAGCAAGGTAGTGCCGGAACGCGGAAAGCCGACCACGAAGACCGGACTTTGCCCGGCGGAAGGCGAGGACAGCGGATGCCAGGCCTCATGGGCGGCGCGGCTGACGACGCGATCGGCCATCTGCAACGGTTGGCTGTCGGGTGCCAGCAGCTCCGGCAGCACGTTCCGCGCAATATCCAGTTGTGCCGCATGTGCGGTCTGCAGCGCTTGCCAGGCCTCATGTTGCTGGCCCTGCTTGTCGCAGGCAGAGGCCAGCCCAAACGCGGCGCCGGCCCGGCTCTGGTCGTCGGGGGCAACGGCAAGCACGCGCTGGTACAGCGCCGCGGCGCCGGCATGGTCGGCGCCGCGCATGGCCAGTGCGGCATGCGCGCTCCAGCCCTCGGCGCGTGCGCTCTGCGCTTCCGGTGGCAGCCGGTCGAGCGTGCCCAGCGGCAGCTCCAGCAGCTCGTCCCGCGCAAGCTCGACCTGGTTGCTCCTTTCGTGCAGCGCGATCCGTTGTGCGGCGATCCGCAGCAGCATCACCCCGGAATCGGGTCTAGGAGGCAACTGCGCGTGTGCCAGCGTGCGCAGCGCCGCATCCAGGTCGCCCTGCACGGCCAGCATCGCGGCCAGGACCAGGGCCTGCTCGGCGGGTTGCGGCGGCCAGTCGATGGCTCCAGCCAGCATCGCCTCCTGGCTGCCGTTGTCGCCGCAGACGTAGCAGGCATGCGCCGCCTGCAAGCGGGCTTCGATGAAGTGCGGCTCGAGGGCCACCGCATCCATCAGGGTCTGTCGGGCCGGCAGCCAACGTCGCTGCTGGAGGTAGAGCAGGCCGAGGTTGTAGAGCACCTCGGCATCTTCCGGTGCCAGCGACTGCGCCTTCAGAAAAGCCTGTTCGGATGCCGCCGTATCGCCTGCGTGGCGACACGCAAGGGCCAGGTTGTTCCAGTACGCGGAGACCTCCGGCCGCAGCTGCGACAGCCGATGAAACGTCGCTGTGGCCGGGCCGTAGCGATGGGTGGCCTGTTGCGCCAGGCCGAGCCACAGCATGGCGCTTTCGTCCGCGTCGCCGGTTTGCGGGGCCTGCGCCGCGAGGGCGATGACGTGTTCCATCTCGCCGGCGTGGTAGGCGGTGGCCATGGCGTTGGCGAGTGCGCTGGTTGGGGTAGGCATGCCTTCTCGATCGATCGTCCGCCGAGCCCCATTATGCAAGAGGGCCGCGAGAGTATCCCGCGGCCCTCCTGGGCAGCTTGACGCTTTCCTGGGTGATCAGGAAATCAGAACTTGAACGTGGCGCGCATCCAGTAATAGCGTCCGAGCGCGTCGTAGGTGGCGGTATCCACGTTGTAGTTCAGGCCGTTCTGGTAGACCAGCGGCGGAGCCTTGTTGCTGAGGTTGTCCACGCCGAGGTCGATCCGGGTATGCCATTCCGGGATCGCATAGCCAACCTGGATCGAGTGATACAGCACCGAGGCCATCGGTATGTTGACTCCGGAGAAGCTGGCGTCCGCATTCAGGTTGGTCAGATGGTGGATGTAGCGCGTCTGCCACTGCGCACTCCAGTTGCCCTTCGCCCAATTGAGCGTGCCCGTCCCGCGCCAGCGCGAGATGTTGCCGAACTGCTGGGAGTAGGTACCGGCGTAATTGACCGTCTGCGCGCCGGCTTGGCCGGGAGTGGCGTTGTTCTTGTAGCTGGAGAGATAGGTGGTGGAAAGGCCGGCCTTGAAATTGCCGGGGTCGACGCTGCCCAGGTCGAAATGCGGGATCTTGTAGTTCAGCGTGAAGTCGATGCCGGTGGTGCTCAGGTTGCCCAGATTGACCACCGGCGTATTGATGACGTTCACCTGGCCCGGCTGCTGGGTGGTGGTGTTGTAGCGATTGATGAACGAGCAATACGGGCTGCTGTTGTTGGCGAAGCACGCATTGACCACCGTCGACGCCTGAATCGGTGTCAGCAGGTCACTCAGGTAGATGTGCCAGAAGTCGACGCTGGTGGACAGGCCATCGGCCCAGCTGGGGTTGTAGACCAGGCCGAAATCGATCGATTTGCCCTGCTCCGGCTTGAGCGAGGCACCGACCGTCTTGGCGCCGGCGTAATAGGTGTTGACCTGGGCCGGTGAGTTGCCAGCCCAGTTGACCGGGACGTACTGGCAGGCGGCGGGGTGCTGTGCGAGCTGGGCGGCGGTGAGACCGACGCAGGGGTCGTTCAAGTTCGGCTGGACCAGGGTGACGCCGTCGTAGAGTTCATCCAGATTGGGGGCGCGGAATACTTCGGAGATGGTGCCGCGCAGCAGCAGATCCTCGATCGGGCGCCACTCGATGGCGATTTTCTTGTTGTTGGTGTTGCCGGAGGAGCCGTACTTGGAGGCACGGATACCCACGTCGAGGTTCAACGAATACGCCCACGGTTGCTGTGAGAGCAGCGGGATCAGCGATTCGGCATAGACTTCCTTGACGTGGTCGGCGCCACGACCCGGCGAACCGCAGGCTTCCTGCAGTATCTGGCAGCCGCCGGTGGCGAGGTTGAGGACAGCGTCGGGTGACACCGTGTAATTCATCGATTGATGGCGGTACAGGGCGCCGACGGCCAGTTGCACGGCACCTGCCGGCAGATCCCACAACTCGCCGTTGGCATCGATCTGGACTTGCTTGGTGGCATTGGTGAATACGTACTTCGGGGTATCCACGCCGGCCTTCAGGGCGGCCGTCTGGTGGGCCTGGTCGAAGATGTTCACGCCGCTGTTGATGGCCGCCTGGAAGTCGGCGATGTTGACCTCGTTGTAGTCGCGCTGCACGCGATTGGCATGGCCGTAGTTGAGCGTGGCATCCCAGCTCCAGGTGCTCTGGCCGAATGTGCCGCGCAGGCCCGTGTTGATCTGCACGTTGGAGGTGGTGTACGTGTGCAGGCGCGTACCGAGCCCGGTCAACCGGGTGTTGAAGCCATAGCCGGTGCCCGGAGCACCCGGGTGGGCGGGATCCGTGCCGAACGTAACCCCGAACGGATTGATCGGGTTGCTGGCCAGCACGTACCAGCCGTCGCTGTTGGCCGAGGTCGGCGCGGGCGCGTCCTGACCGCTCGACTGGGTGTGGTTCAGGAACGCATCCGCGAAGAAGGTCAGGTTGTCCGCCAGCTTGTAGTTGCCGAGCACGAAGGTGTTGAAGCGCCGTTGCGCGGTCTGGATGTAGTTGAACGCGTTGTAGTTGTACGCATCCGGGTTGCCGCGGTCGCAGCGATAGTCGCTCACGCTCGATCCATTGCCTTGCGCCAATGTGATGTATTGGGTCGGGCAGGTGCCGGCGGCTTTGGCGGCGATCGACGCGGGCGTCTGGATCTTGCCGGTCGGAAGGGTGCTGGAACCGGCCGGGCTGATCACGCCGCTGGACAGGTACAGCTGGTGCGCGGAGTACTTGCGCTGGGTGGCGAGCACGGCGTCGTACTTGTTGTAGTCCATGCCGCCGACGATGTTGTAGTTGTCGCCGCTGGCGCCGGCGGTCAGGCTGATGCCGTGCCGATGGCCATCGCCGTGGTCGGACTCACCCACGTTGACACTGGCTTCGGCGCCCTTGTAGTCCTTGCGCAGGATGAAGTTGACCACGCCGCCGATCGCATCCGAGCCATACACCGTCGAGGCGCCCTCGGCCAGCACGTCCACCCGCTCGATCATGTTCTGCGGGATCATGTTGAGATCGGAGTTGGCCATGCGCTGGCCGTCGATCAACATCAGCGTGCGGTTGGTGCCCAGGCCGCGCAGGGAGACGCGCGCCGCACCGTCGCCACCTTCCAGCAGGGGGCTGGCGACACCGCCGCCATTGCTGTTGTTCTGGGTGTTGGTGGCATTGCCGGAAATGCTGGGCAGCTGTTGCAGCACGTTGCCCAGGGTCGGGCTGCCGGCATTGGTGATCGCGGCGCGATCCACGGTCACCACCGGACTGGACGTCTCGGCGTCGACGCGACGGATCAGCGAGCCGGTGACGACAACCGCCTCGAGATTCTTTGCCTTGCTTTTTGCGGCTGGCGCCGGCGTGACCTGCTTGGCGGCCGGTGCATCGCTGGTGGTCGATTCCTGTGCCTGGACGGCGCCCGCCGCCGCAAAAATGCCCACGCTCAATGCCAGACGCACGGCCAATGACAGGTGATTCAAGTTGTGTTTCATGTGTTATCCCCGTTTGAAGTAGAGAGTTCCCCGTGCTTTCCCGGCGTGTCGGACGCGGTACGGATGGGTACCGGTCGCGCTAGGTCAGGCACTAATTGCTCGATGGCGGCAGTCCGTATTTCTCGGGCGGAACGATGCTGCCGCTGAAGCCGCTTCGGGCCTCGCCGTGCTGCAAGCCTTGGTTACCTTGCCTGCAGACGGATGGTGCACCCGTCGCCGGACTAGGTGACGCTGAACGGATGGCGGCCCTGCAGGTGGCGTGCGCTCGGCGGTATGTCGATGAAAAGTGCGGTGGGCGTAGCCAGTGGGGGCTGGCCAGGAGGCAGTACGCGATGCATCTAGTTCTCCCCGATCGTAGTGAATGGTCCGGGATTCATGAAGGCGGCGCTTCTTGTGATTCAATCCCTGATGAGCGCTTCCAGCGGCCCTCTTAATGGGGCGCGTGTCGCCATGATCCGGTGTGTATGACACAAGGCGGGTGGGTTTCGCCGAGAGCGGGCCGTATCGCAATATATTGCGATACGGCTGGCGCGGGCGACGGAAGACACAGGCCGGTATTCAGGATCACACGGAAGCGGAGAAAAAAACAGCGTCATGACATCAGTTTTGTTTTCCGTGCCAACCCGGCACTCGTTCAGCGCGGGGCGCCGACGGCCGGGTCCGCATCCGTGATAGCCGTATAGACGTCCGCCATGGTACGCACGAGACGGTGCGGCGAGCTGCTTCTCGCTGATCGTGTGGTGCCGGCATCTCCTGTGTAACGGGCATCGAGCGGCTGGACAGACGTCGGTGTCGCACGTACACCCTGCACTGCAGGGCGTCCTCCGCGCGAGAGGATCCGCATGACGTGTTGCCGAACGTTGCGCCTGCCGGTGGCCTGGCCTCAGCCAGCATCATCCGCCTGTATGCCACGATCTTGTGGCCGGCATGCTGGCCGGTACGGCTGCGTACGCTTGCCGGACTGTCTGCTACCGCTGACTGATACCCTGGCGCAGAAAATGCGCGGCCTGCGCGGCGCGTTGCCCGGCAGCGGTTGACGGGTGCGCCGCGGCGGCGCGCCCGCGGCTCTCACCGTTTCGCTGCCTCGCGCTGCGCAGGTTGCTGTTTCATCCACTGCTGGAATTCGGTGATGCGCGGCTCGTCGCGCAGCAGTACCGAGTGCGGATCGATCATCACCAGCGCGCCGGTGGGCACGGCGAGGCTACCGGCGTCGTCCGTCATCGGCACGATGTGCACGACGTCGCCCACCTGCACCTCGATCGGCATCGGGAACGGCTTGCCGTGTCCGGTGATCCAGCGCAGCGTCGGCGTGTCGCCGTCGCGCTGCTGCTCTAGCCGCGGCAGCGCGGCGTCGCGCAGGTAGACGTCGAAGAACCAGTCGAGCCGGCGCCCGCTGACCTGGTCGACGATCGCGACGTAGTCGCCGGTGCTGGCGTAGCGCGGGCTGAAGTTGCCGAGTTGCGGGTCGGGGCGGCCATAGACCAGCCGGCGGATGCTGTCGAAGAAGGCCTCATCGACGATCAGCTGGCGCAGCGTGTGCAGCATCAGCGCGCCCTTGTTGTAGATGTCCTGACCCGGACCGGCCTTCTCGTCGTAGACCTGTTCCTCGGTGCGGCTGCTGCCGGAGACGATCGGATGGTGGTTGCGCAACTTCAGGCGCAGCTCGTGCAGCCAGCTGAAATAGTCCATGTCGCCGTTGAGGTACTGGCTGTACAGCGGCTGCATGTAGGTGCCGAAGCTCTCGTGCAGCCACATGTCGTCCCAGCCGGCGTTGGTCAGCTGGTTGCCGAACCACTCGTGGGTGAATTCGTGCTGCAGCAGGCTGTCGTAGCCGTAACAGTTCAGGCAGTAGCGGTTGCCGTAGGCGTCGATGGTCTGGTGCTCCATGCCCAGGTGCGGGGTTTCCACCACGCCATCTTCTCGTCGCCGAACGGGTACGGGCCGATCTGCTGCTCGAAGAAATCCAGCATATGCGGGAATTCGCCGAACAGCTGCTGCGCCTGCGCCTCGTGCCCACGCAGGTACCAGAACTGCATCGGGATGGTGTTGCCGTAGCGGCTCTTGTAGTCCGCCTTGAGCTCGTCGAAGGGGCCCACGTTGATCGAGATCGCGTAGGTGTCCGGCTGCCTGGCGCGCCAGTGGTACGTATGGCTGTCGCCTGCGTCGGTGACGCCGACCAGCACGCCGTTGCCGGGCGCGGCCAGCGTCTTCGGCACGGTGACGTAGGTGTCGACCAGGTCGGGCTTACCCTGCGGCTGGTCGATGCACGGCCAGAACAGGCCGCAGCCTTCGCCCTCGACCGCGCTGGCCACCCACGGCTGGCCGTCGGCGCTGTGGCTCCACACGAAGCCGCCGTCCCACGGCGCCTTCTTCGCCACATGCGGCTTGCCGCCGTAGCGGATCGTCACGCTGACCTTGTCGCCGGCGGCGAGCGGCGCGGGCAGCCGGATGCGCAGGCGGCCGTCAGGGTTGCTCCAGGCGTCGGCGGCGAGCGGTTGGCCGTCCAGCGCGATCGCGCCGATCGCGAGGTTGCGGTCCAGGTCCAGCAGCAAGGTGTCGGTGGCGGACTTCGCGGTGAAGCTCAGGATGGCGCACGCGTCGATGCTTTGCGTAGCTGGCACCACCGTGAAGTGCAGCTCGGCATGGTCGAAGTGCACGCGCGCCTGTTCGGCCGGCATGGTGCCGCCGGAGTTCAGCGTCTGCGCGGTCAGCGACGGCTGGGCCGGCGCCACGGTTCGGGCGACCGGAACGCTGGTGCAGGCGGCGAGGCCGAGCGCTACGCTGATGGCGAGCAGGTGCAGGCGGGAACGCATGGATGCTACCGACAGAAGGGATTCCGCAGGATGCAGTCTTTCACCCGGGCGCGACAACGCCGGAAATCATGCCGCGGCCCGGCCACCGTAGCGCTGCCGCAGGAACGCGAACATCGCGCGCAGTCCCATCGCCTCGCCGCCGCGCGGGCGGCCGGGGCGGTCGGCGTCGTTCCAGGCGTAGGTGTCCAGGTGCAGCCACGGCGTGCCTTCCGGCACGAAGCGCTCCAGGTACAGCGCCGCGGTGATCGCGCCGGCGTGGCGTGACGCGCCGGCGTTGGCGAAGTCGGCCAGGTAGGAATCGAGCATCTTGCGGTACGGCCGCCACAGCGGCAGCCGCCACAGCGGGTCGTCGACCGCGCGGGCGGCGGCGAGCAGCGCGACGGCCGCGGCTTCGTCGTTGGCAAACAGCGCCGGCAGGTCCGGGCCCAGCGCCACACGGGCGGCGCCGGTGAGGGTGGCGAAATCGAGCATCAGCTCCGGCTGCTGTTCCGCGCCGTAAGCCAGCGCGTCGCACAGCACCAGGCGACCCTCGGCGTCGGTGTTGTCGATCTCCACCGAATGGCCGGCGCGGGTCACTACCACCTCGCCCGGGCGCAGCGCGTTGCCGGCCACCGCGTTTTCCACCGCGGGGATCAGCAAGGTGAGGCGCACCGGCAGTTGCGCCTGCATCACCAGCCCGGCCAGCGCGATCGCGTGTGCGGCGCCGCCCATGTCCTTCTTCATCCAGCGCATGCCGTCGGACGATTTCAGGTCGAGCCCGCCGGTGTCGAAGCACACGCCCTTGCCGACGATCACCAGCTTCGGGTCCGCCTTGCGGCCCCAGCTCAGCTCGACCAGCCGCGGCGCGCGATGGCTGGCGCGGCCCACCGCGTGGATAGTCGGGAAGTTCGCCTTGAGCAGTTCCTCGCCGACCCAGTCGCGCACCTTCGCCTGGTGCACCTTGCCGAGCCGCCTGACAGCATCGCCGAGCTGCTCCGGGCCCATGTGCTCGGTCGGCGTGTTGACCAGGTCGCGCACCAGCACGGTGGCTTCGACCAGCGGCGTCAGCTGCTGCAGCAGGTCCGCCGGCACGGCGAGCCGGGCCGGCGCGCGCTTCGCCTGGCGATAGCGGGTGAACTGGTAGGCGCCCAGCGCCCAGCCCAGCGCGGCTTGCAGCGGATCGGCCAGCACGCCTTCGTCGGCGAGATGGTAGGTCGCTTCGGGCAGGCTGCACGGCAGCGCGGCCAGCGCTGCCAGCGGCTCGCGCGGATCGACGGCCGCCAGCACGCGCACCGGCTTGCCCGTGGCATCGGACAGCAGCGCGTACGTGCCCGCCGCCGCCTCGAAACCGCTGTCGGTCAGCCAGCGTCGCTGCGCCGCGGTGAGCCGGCGACGGGTCGCGGCGTAGTGTGCGGCGTCGGTGGTCTCGATGGCGATGCTGCGGCGGTTGCCGGACTGGCGTTCGATCAGGGCGGACATGCGGGATCCTTCGGGCTTGCGGCGGCACGGTGCGCCACGACATGGGCGATGAGCCGGCAATGATGCGCGCATCGCGCACAGCTTGCCTATGGTCCCTTGGTCAGCGGGCGCCGTGCGCGTCGAGCCAGTTGGCCAGCTCGGTCATGTCGCGCAGGTCCAGCTCCGGCGCCACGCCCAGTTCGGCTGGCCAGGGCAGGCCCGCGCGGTTGATCCAGGCGGTACGCAGGCCGGCATCGCGGGCGCCGGCCATGTCTATCGCCGGATCGTCGCCGACGTGCAGGATCTGCCCGGGCGGCACGCCCAGCCGTTCGGCCGCGGCCAGGAAGATGCGTGGGTCGGGCTTGGCCACGCCGCTGTCGCGCGCGCAGACGTGGTGGGCGAAGTGCACGTGGATGCCGATACGCTGCAGGTCGGCGTTGCCGTTGGTCAGGCTGGCCAGCGGCCAGCGCGTGGTGATCCGTTCCAGCGCGGGCAGGCTGTCCGGGTACAGCTCCACGCGGTTGCGCGCGGCGAAGTAGATTTCCCATAGCGCTTCCACCGGCGCGTCATCTACGCCGCAGGCGGCGAATGCCTGCTGCAGGGTGAGCTGGCGCTGGCGGGTGAAGTCGTGCGCCAGGTCGAGCCGCTCGGCGGCGACCTGCAGGCGCAGCGCGCGCATGGCCGCGATCGGCCAGGCGCGGGCGACCTCGGGGTGGTGCTGCCGCAGCCACGCGTCCACCGCCTGGTCGGCGCGTTCGAGCGCCGGCAGCACCGGCCACAAGGTGTCGTCGAGGTCGAGCGTCAGCGCGAGGATCGGCACGTCCGCGCGGGCTTAGCGGTCGCGGAGGCGCAGCACCTGGCCGAGCTTGAGCTGGTCGTTCTTCAGGTGGTTCCACTGGCGCAGCTGGGCCACCTCGACCGAGTGCCGCTTGGCGATCGTCGACAGCGTGTCGCCCTTGGCCACCTTGTAGGTGGTCAGCGCGTGGCTGGCGTTCGCGTCGACCTTGCCGAAGTCCTTGCCCACGCTGCGATCGAACGAGGTAGCGCTGCCGCTCGCATGGTCCACGCCGGTGACGGTGGCGTCGCTCACGCTGCCCTGGATCCGGCTCAGGCGGGCGTTGTCCTGTGCTTCGGCGCGGCGGCGCTCGACCGCCTGCCGGGCCGCCAGCGTATCGGGCGAGGTCGGCGCGATCGCGGCGCGTGCCGCGTAGGTGGCGCCCGGCGCCGACAGCGGCGTGCCGCGGACCGGGCGCGCGCCCGCTTCGGCCAGGATCCGGCTGCGCCGCGAGGTGTCCAGCGCCACCAGTGCCGCACCGTCCTGGTAGGGCAGCACCGCGTGCTTGCGCAGCGTGGCCTCGGCCGGCGCGGTCTGCATGAAGTCGATGAAGGCTTGCGCCTGGGCGGCCTTCGGGCTGCGCGGGTTGGTCACCAGGTACAGCGGGATGAACAGCGGGTAGCTGCCATCGGCGATATTGGCGGCGGTGGCCGGCTTGCCGTCGATCGGGATCGCCTTGAGCTTCGGGTTGCCGCTGATGCTGGCCAGGGTGCTCACGCCCAGGCCGTTCGGGTTCAGCGCGATGCCTTCCTCCAGCTTGCGCGTGTTGACGTACAGCCGGGGCGCCGCCACCGGCTGGTTGCCGCGGCCGAACAGCAGCTCGCGCAGGCTGTATTCCACGCCGTCGCCGGGGCTGGCCACCGCGTAGACGTCGATCGGCGCGTTGCTGCCGCCGACTTCGCTCCAGTTGTGGATGCGGCCGTAGTAGATGTCGTGCACCTGCTTCAGGCTGAGGCTGCGCACCGGGTTGGACGACTGGGTGACGATCACCAGCGCGTCCCACGCCACCGGGGTGAAGGTGAGGTTCGCGTTCTGCGCGCTGTTGTCGCTGGCGCGCGCGCTGCCGGCCAGGTCGGCGGTGCCGCTGGCCACCGCGTCGATGCCCGAGGCGGTGTTGAACGGCTGCAGCTCGATCCGCCCGTGGCCGCTCTTCTCCCACGCCTTGGCCACTTCGTTGACCACGCCGTTGGCGGTGGCCACGTCGCCGCGCCACACCAGGCTGCTCTTGGCGGGAGTGCTGGCGTGCTGCGCCTTGGACTTGCTCTTGGCGAACGCGGGAGTGGCGAGACAGGCCCCGATCAGGGCAACGGACAACAGGCGGGCAAGACGGACGGACATGATGGTGGGGAGCCCCGGGGTCAATGGGTGTGGAGGGAGAGGCGCGAGTATGGCGCCTCGCGGGCGCACACTGGGTGAAGCGGTGCGCGTATTTCATCGGCCCGAATGCAGAACATCAAGCGCTTTCACCGCTTCGCGCGGCGGCACGGGCCCAAGCTGTGCACCGGGACACGGCGCGTGGGCGATCCCGGCCACGCTTTCGCCTGAACGGTTTTGGCCCAAGGATGCACTGAACGGGTCAGCGCATCCTTGGAAAGGTCTTCTTGCCCGTCATTCCTGCGAGGCGCGTTTCAACAGCCTTCGGCCGCTGAAACGCGCCTCGCATGGTGCGCAGAACCCAGCGCGTCCCTAGTTCACCACCACGTAGCGCGTGCCGTCGTCGTCGGCGACCACCAGCACCAGCTGGCGCGGTTTCACCCCAGCCAGCCCGCGCAACATGTGCAGGCTGGTGATGCGCTGGCTGCCCACGCCGATCACCACGTCGCCGGCGCCCAGCCCGGCGCGCGCCGCGCGGCTGCCCGGCTGCACCGCGCTGACCGCCGCGCCGTACCAGCCCTGGTTGCGCTGGCCCTGGCTCAGTTCGCTGAAGCGCACGCCGGCCAGGCGCGGATCGAGCTGGCCGCCGTCGACGCTGGCCAGCTTCTCCTCGGTGAGCGTAGCGTTGACCTCGCGCAGCTTGCCCTCGCGCAGCACGCCCAGGCGCAGCGTGCTGCCCAGCGGCAGCAGGCCCTCGGCGTTGTTCAGTTCCTGCACGTTGTGCAGCGGCTTGCCGTTCAGCGCGGTCAGCACGTCGCCCGGCTGCAGGCCGGCGTGCGCGGCGGCCGAGCCGTCGGTCACGCCGGTGACCACCACGCCGTTGCTGTCCTTCAGGCTCAGCAAGCGGGCAATGCGCGGGGTGATCGCCTGGGTCTGCACGCCCAGGCTGCCGCGCTGCACCTTGCCGTGGGCGAGCAGCTGCGCCATCACCTCGCTGGTGAGGTTGCTGGGGATGGCGAAGCCGATGCCCACGTTGCCGCCGGATGGCGAGAAGATCATGGTGTTGATGCCGACCAGTTCGCCGTGCAGGTTGACCAGCGCGCCGCCGGAGTTGCCGGGGTTGATCGAGGCGTCGGTCTGGATGAAGTTCTGGTAGCCCGAGCCACCCAGCCCCGAGCGACCCAGCGCCGAGACGATGCCGGCGGTAACCGTCTGGCCCAGCCCGAACGGGTCGCCCACCGCCACCACGTAGTCACCCACCTGCAGCGCGGAGGAGTCGGCCAGCGGCAGCGCCTTGAGGTTCTGCGCCGGGATCTGCACCACCGCCACGTCGGTGGCCGGGTCGGTGCCCAGCAGCTTGGCCTTGAACGTGCGCCCGTCCTGCAGCGTCACGCTGATGTCGTCGGCGCCGCCGACCACGTGGTTGTTGGTCAGCACGTAGCCCTTCGCCGCATCCACGATCACGCCCGAGCCCAGGCTCTGCTCGACCCGTTCGCGCGGCGTCGCCGGCAGGCCGAAGAACTGGCGCACCATCGGGTCGTCGAAATACGCATCGCGCACCTGCACCCGCGTGGTGGTGGAGATGTTCACCACCGCCGGCGTCACCCGCGTCAGCATCGGCGCCAGCGAAGGCATCGGCTGGCCGCCGACCGCGGCCGGCAAGGTGGCCGCGCGGCCACTGGCCGGCACGCTGCCGAAGGCGACCACGGCCAGCGTCAGCAGGCCGGTCAACCAGGGCACGAGGCGCGAAGGCAGCTGCAACATGGGGTCCTCCTGAAAGCGACGAAAGCGGCGCAGGTTCGACCGATGGGCGGCGCCACGGTTCCATGGGGCCGCCTGCACGCGCCGGCCTTTGACAACCGGCAGCGAGGAGGGTTAACTTGCCTACCCGATATCAACCACAACATCTTGTGTTAACTAGCTAGCGCTCAGACTAGCACTGGTGTCGACCGTCGCGATCTTGGGGGAGAGTCGTTGCCGTCGGAAATCAGCTGGCGCATGGGCCGGGGGGCATCCCCGCTGGCCCTTCAGGCGCCGCCCACGTGGCATCAGCAACAGTGCCGTATCGAATAAAAAAACAACGCCGGCCGCAAGGTCGCAGCGAGAGGTCAGGAAGCCAATGAGCACAGTGCGTGCACCAGCCACCAATCCAACCACCGGCGCGAACCCAGGCTCGGGCACGCCGGCCGCCAGCCGTGACGCCGCCGTGGAAATCCCGCTGCAGCCGGCGTCCTACGACATCTGGGACAAGAAGTATCGTCTGAAGGCGAAGTCCGGCGAGCCGGTGGACGCCACCATCGACGGGACCTACCAGCGCGTGGCGCGCGCGCTGTCCGAGGTGGAATCCAGCGACGAGCTGCGCGGCCACTGGTACGAGCGTTTCCTGTGGGCGCTGCGCCGCGGTGCGATCCCGGCCGGCCGCATCACCTCCAACGCCGGCGCGCTGGCGCACAAGCCGGCCACCTCCACCATCAACTGCACCGTCTCCGGCACCATCCGCGACTCGATGGACGACATCCTGGAGAAGGTGCACGAGGCCGGCCTCACCCTGAAGGCCGGCTGCGGCATCGGCTACGAGTTCTCCACGCTGCGCCCGCGCGGTGCATACGTGTCCGGCGCCGGCGCGTACACCAGCGGCCCGCTGTCGTTCATGGACATCTACGACAAGATGTGCTTCACCGTGTCCAGCGCCGGTGGCCGCCGCGGCGCGCAGATGGGCACGTTCGACATCAGCCACCCGGACGCCAAGGAATTCATCCGCGCCAAGCGCGAGGATGGCCGGCTGCGCCAGTTCAACTTGAGCCTGCTGATCACCGACGGCTTCATGCATGCGGTCGAGCACGACCAGGACTGGCCGCTGGTGTTCCCGGTGCACGTGAAGGAGCAGGACGAGATCGACCTGACCGACCCGGCCCAGGTGGTCTGGCGCGAATGGCCCACCCACGAGAACTACGTCGACCGCGCGGACGGCCTGGTCGCCTGCAAGATCTACAGCCACATCCGTGCGCGGCACCTGTGGGACATGATCATGGTCTCGACGTACGACTACGCCGAGCCCGGTTTCATCCTGATCGACAAGGTCAACGAGATGAACAACAACTGGTGGTGCGAACACATCCGCGCTACCAACCCGTGCGTCACCGCTGACACCCGCCTGGCGACCCAGTACGGCATGGTGCCGATCGGTGAACTTTATGCGGCGGGCGCGCCGCTGGAGGTGTCGGTCGACCGGCGCGCGCTGGAACTAGAGGGCCGCGGTGTCGAGACACGCCAGGCCAAACCCGCTTTCATGACTTCGTCGAAAGCGCCGGTTTACCGCGTCACCACCGAGGACGGCTACGAGATCAAGGCCACCGGCTGGCATGATTTCTACACCGAGCGCGGCAAGATCAAACTGCGCGACCTGGAAGTCGGCGACCGGCTCCTGGTGCAGTCCGGCAAGGGGCAGTTCGGCAATCAGGGTAGTGAAGACCTGGGGCTGTTGCTGGGGCTGATCGCGGGTGACGGTCACTTCACCAATCGCGGCCAGGATCAGCAGGCGGCCATCGTCACGCTATGGGGCGAGGAGCGCGCTCTGGCCGATCGCGTGGCAACGGTGATCAACGGCCTGATCGCGCACACCGCCACGGGCGACCATCGCCAATACCGGGTATCTCCCGTGGCGGTGCCGGATCGAAACCAGATATTCATCCGTTCCGTCCTGCTGGCGCGCTTGCTCGAGCACTATGGCTTCACGGCGGCGACCAAGCTGCGTGTGCCCGAGGTGATCTGGCGTGGCAGCGAGCACTGCGTCAGGGCCTATCTGCGCGCTTTGTTCCAGTGTGATGGCACGGTCAATATTTCGGGTCGCAGTCTGAGTTGCTCGGTTCGGCTTGCCTCCAGCCAACCCGACCTGCTCAAGGACGTGCAGACGTTGCTGGCCAATTTCGGAGTGTTCTGCCGCATCAGGAAACGTCGTGCAGCGGGTCGGCGCAGTTTGCCCGATGGCCATGGTGGAATGCGCAGCTATGCGTGCGAGGCTGACCACGAGCTGATCATCGATGGTGAGTCGCGCGAGCGTTTCATGGACCAGATCGGTTTCCTGCTGGCGACCAAGACGCAGCGCTACCTCGACTGGCGCGAAGGCAAGGCTCTGCGCAAGACGCAGCGCTTCACCTCGCGCATCGCCACCATCGAATTCATCGGCGAACAAGCCGTGTTCGACACTACCCAGCCCGACCACAATGCGGTGATCTTCAACGGCCTGGTGACAGGGCAGTGCGGCGAGCAGCCCTTGCCGCCGTACGGCTCGTGCCTGCTCGGCTCGGTCAACCTGACCACCTTCGTGCGCGACCCGTTCGGCCCCAAGGCGCGCTTCGACTGGGACGAATACCGCGAAGTGGTCAAGGTGTTCACCCGCATGCTCGACAACGTGGTGGAGATCAACGGCCTGCCGCTGGAGCAGCAGCGCAACGAGATCATGGGCAAGCGCCGCCATGGCATGGGCTTCCTCGGCCTGGGCAGCACCATGACCATGCTGAAGCTGCGCTACGGCTCGGCCGACGCGGTCGCCTTCACCGAAGAGGTGTCGCGCGAGATGGCGGTGGCCGGCTGGGAAGTCGCGCTGGAGCTGGCCAAGGAAAAGGGCGCCGCGCCGATCCTGCTGCGCGACTACACCGTCACCGGCGACATGCTGCGCAAGCGCCCGGAAATGACGCAGGACGGCTGGAAGGTCGGCGACAGCATCCCCGGCCGCGTGCTGCATGCGAAGTACAGCCGCTACATGCAGCGCATCGCCACGGTGGCGCCGAACCTGGTCGGGCAGCTGGCCGAGACCGGCGCGCGCTTCACCCACCACTCGTCGATCGCGCCCACCGGCACCATCTCGCTCAGCCTGGCCAACAACGCCAGCAACGGCATCGAGCCCAGCTTCGCCCACAGCTATTCGCGCAACGTGATCCGCGAGGGCAGGAAGACCAAGGAAAAGATCGAGGTGCTCAGCTACGAGCTGCTGGCCTATCGCGCGCTGATCAACGCCGACGCCGAGATCTCCGGCGACGAGCCGGCCAACAAGCTGCCGGACTACTTCGTCGCCGCCGACGACATCAGCCCGAAGCAGCACGTGGACATCCAGGCGGCCGCGCAGCTGTGGATCGACTCGTCGATCTCCAAGACCGCGAATGTGCCCACCGACTACCCCTACGAGGACTTCAAGGACATCTACTTCTACGCCTACAAGCAGGGCCTGAAGGGATGCACCACCTTCCGCTTCAACCCCGCCGCGTTCCAGGGCGTGCTGGTCAAGGAAGCGGACCTTGAAAGCACCCTCTACCGCTTCGAGCTGGAAGACGGTAGCGTTGTCGAACTGAAAGGCAATGAGCAGGTGGAGTACGACGGCGAAATGCACTCCGCCGCCAACCTCTTCGATGCCTTGAAGGAAGGCTACTACGGCAAGTTCTGAACCGCCGTCCCTGCAGCCGCGGGCGGCAACTCAAAGCGGTCCACCGGAGGGGAACACCAGCATGTCCATCGATAACGAAGTTGAAGTGAGCAACACCACCGCCACACCGGTCGCCGCCGAGGCGCCCGCCGTCGTCCTGCCGATTCTGCCGGACGTGCCGCCCGCCGCGCCGGTGGCCGCACCCGCGCCGGCGAAGAAGCCGGCGGCGAAGAAGAAGGCTGCACCGAAGAAGGCTGCACCGAAGAAGGCCGCCGCCAAGAAGAAGGCAGCGCCCAGGAAGGCTGCGGCCAAGAAGAAGGCCGCGCCCAAGAAGGCTGCAGCGAAAAAGACCGCGCCGAAGAAGGCTGCCGCCAAGAAAGCCGTGAAGAAGGCGGCGAAGAAGGTTGCGAAGAAAGCAGCGGTGAAGAAGGCCGCGAAAAAGGCCGTCAAGAAAGTCGCGAAGAAGGCCGGCGTGGTGAAGAAGGCCGCGAAGAAAGTCGCCAAGGTGGTGAAGAAGAAAGCCGCCAAGGCCACGAAGAAGGTCAGCAGCAAGAAGACGGCCGGCAAGAAGGCCGCACCGAAGAAGGCGGCAGCGAAGAAGTCCGCCAGCAGGAAAGCCGTCGCCAAGACGGCCAAGAGGTCCACTGCCAGCAAGAAGGCGGGCACCCGGTCGGCAGCGCGCAAGCCTGCCGCCAGGAAGGCCGCCGCAAAACGGAAGTAAGCGACACCCGCATCCGGCCCGGCCGCTGCGCCGGGCCGGATGACCTTCGCCGCACGCCGCGTCCACTCCGGCATCGACACCCATAAATAGAAGAAGCGAACACCATGGCGATCAAGATCGACAAGAAGATCACCGGCTACAACGTGGTCAAACCCGAAGACAAGGTTGCCGCCACCCCGGTCGCCGCCGCCGCGCCGAAAGAGGCGCCGATGGCCGAAGTGATCCAGATGCATGAGAGCGTGGAGCGCCCCGAAACCCTGGTCGGCTCCACCTTCAAGATCAAGTCGCCGCTGTTCGAGCACGCGCTGTACGTCACCATCAACGACATCGTGCTCAACGCCGGCACCAAATACGAGCAGCGCCGCCCGTTCGAGATCTTCATCAACTCGAAGAACATGGACCACTTCCAGTGGATCGTGGCGCTCACCCGCATCCTCTCCGCCGTGTTCCGCAAGGGCGGCGACGTCACCTTCGTGGTCGAAGAGCTGAAAGCCGTGTTCGACCCGCGCGGCGGCTACTTCAAGGCTGGCGGCGTGTACATGTCCAGCATCGTCGCCGAGATCGGCGGCGTGATCGAGCAGCACATGAAGAACATCGGGCTGATCCACGATCCGGAGATGGACGAGGCCACGCGCAAGCTGATCGCCGAGAAGCGCGCCGCCTACGAGGCGCTCGGCGCAAAAAAAAACTCTGAAGTGAGCGCAGCTTCCGCGGCGCCGGCCGAAGCTGCGTCCTCCGAGACACTCACCTTTCCCGCCGGTTCGATGATGTGCGACAAGTGCAACACCAAGGCGCTGGTGCTGATGGACAACTGCCAGACTTGTTTGAATTGCGGGTATTCGAAGTGCGGGTAAATTGTGGCCCGCAGGTCTGAGCTCAATTCTTGCTGCCTGCACCATGGAATCAATGATTTATGTGCTTTTGGTCTCGCTGGTATAGATGCGGTGCCTGCAAGATGTTCTCGGTTTGGGGCTAGAAATTCGTGAGGTTGCGACGTCCTCCCGGTTTTGAGTAGCACGGCGGGTTGTCGTTGGGATGCTCGCCAGATTCTGATGTTCTGGCGAACCAGGTATCACATCGCTCTTTGAATGGCGACGATCGCACTGGCGTGGCCAGTGGTAGGTGGTTGGCTGGGATGCGAAAAGCCCCGCGCTTGGCGGGGCTACTGAAAGGGGGATGGAATGCCTGATCTTGCCGGAAGCAAAACGGCCTATCTTGGATTCTGCGGTGCCATTGACTCTGCGTCAGTGACCAAGATCTGCCAGATGATCAATACCGCCGTCAACAATGCCTTCGACGATATCTATTTGAACTTGAATTCGCCTGGAGGTTACATGGGCGATGGCATCTATCTCTACAACCATCTTCGAGCGCTGCCTATTCCTCTGACCATCCACAACACGGGATCAGTCAGTTCCATAGCGGCCACTGTCTTTGTGGCCGGGACACGTCGCTTCTGCACGTCGAACGCCATCTTCATGATCCATCCGGTCACCATGGGATCGAATGGAATGATGGCGGCAACCGCTCTAAAGACTGCTCTACAGGCCGCGTTGCATGATGAGCAGAGAACTGAGGCTATTCTCCGCGACCGTACCCATATCCCCGACGACGTCTTCGCCAAGCGATTGACCCAAGACGTCTATCTTTCCTCCACCGAGGCGCTTCAGTTCGGCTTGGTGCACGAGATCCGGGACTTCACGTTGCCTCCCGGCAATCAATTGTTCCAGATCTGATGGACCCGGCTCGTAGCCAGGCGCGAACGACCCATGAAGCGGCGACATGCTGACGTACTTGATCATGGCGCTTCTCCGTCCCCCTGATGTCCCTGAAGCCGTGGCGAGTCTGGCACAAGCCAACTGAACTGCACCATAGGCCAATGGTCGTTACCGTGCTGTGCTGCATGAAAAATAAGCAAGAACAGCGCCAAGACCACCCCGAAAGAGGTGGATAAATTGATAACGAGGTCAAGTTCACTCATCTAGCTCTCAGAAGTGAACCGGACCCCGTTTTTGTAGGCCCCGAACGCTGCCGCTCGGATCAGATGGGTATGCACGTCCATCAGACAGACCGCGCGTACCTGCGGCCAGCTCCCTTCGCCGTGTTGCGAATGACCGCCACCGAAGACGTCACGATGTTCGGCGGTATCTTGCGCCGACCACACCACGCCATCGACAGCGAGCAGGCGCAGTCCCTGGAACAGTCCGGTCGCAGGAAGCGGCGCGGCACACCATGCACGGCTGATCTGATCGAACAGATGCGCCAACGGCGCTTCGCCCAGCCGCTGGCGTCCTTGCACCGTCGCGCTCGGTGCGGGTGCCACGCGCGTCTCGCTGTCCAACGCCAAGCCCAGCTGGCGCACGATGTGCCATACCGGTTCATTGCGAAACAAGGCCAGCCCGATGACCAACCAGATCAGCCGTTCGGCAGGTAGGCGGCGACGGCGTAGCGAGGCCGTGCCGGTGGTCTGCAGGGCGTGCTCGATCCAATCAGCAGGAATCAGCTGCCCGAAACGATCGAACGCCTCCGGGGATAACCTCGTTACCGAGCACAACTCGGCTTGCAGCGCCGGGATCAAAGCAAGAGGCTCATGGAAAAGCATGAGCCTCTTGGGTCATTCCTGCTACGTCAATACCCTAACTGACTGGCATTAGCCCACGGCCCCGTTTTTTTTCCGTTATTCGAGATGCACCTGGCTCTGGCTTGCGGGGTGGTGGTGCAACGGCTGCTTCTGGCCTTGGATTCAACCGATCGACGCAAGCAGGTGTAGGGGGATTAGGCCAAGTTATCGAGGGTAGGTTTCGGCCGCCCCACTGGACGCCGCTTGCGGCCCTCTGGGGAAGCATTGCCACCTAAGCGGCGTCGACTATCTATCGGAGGCCACGGATTCCCGCGAAGGGTCGCGGCCGCGCGCCGTTTGGATTGCACGACTCAGACCAGCAATACGAAAGGGCAGTCGGTGGATCGTCGGTTGCGGGAGGTGAGTCGGCGCCGGCCCCGTGCTGTGTCAGTCCGTGAGACGAAGCCTGTACAGTATCATCGCCACGCGAGACACGCGTCAGCCCGCAATGGGAGAAAGGCAATGGTCAAGAACGCTCTGGCACTGATCGGTTTGTGGGTCGTCATCGCAACCACGCAGGAAGCGGTCCGGCGCTTGCGCCGGCCCAGTACTGCCGCTTAACCATCGAAAACAGGGGATTCAAATGGATTTCGATTTTGACTTCGACAAATTTGCCGCGCACTTCAAGACCGATGCCGGTGCGATTAGCTACTGGAAGGTGCTCGGTGGCGCGGCCACGGCGGTGGTCGGCGTCGTCGCGCTGCCGGTTGCGGGTCCCGTAGGGGCCATTACGGGCGCCGGTGCGGTCATCGCCGGTACGGTTGGTGGCTTGACCGGCGCGGCAGTGTCCTATTTCCGCTCCAATGAGAAGGAAGAAGAGAAGAAGGCAAGGCAAAGGGGCTTTGCGGAGGGGAAGGCCCATGCCACCGCTGAGCATGCGGCGCAGTTTGAGAAGCTCAAGACCGCTTTTGCAGCGGCCGTCAAACGAGTCAAGGAGAGCGAGCAGTTCTTCAGCCTGGTCGTGGCACTGCATGCGGTTGGCGTAGCCTGCGCGTCGTGCGACGGGGAGATTTCGGAACTCGAGGCGCGCGATATCCGCGAGTTCGTCACCGGTCTTGGCTACCAGAACATGCCTGTGGTGTTCCGGGAGAAGATCGAAGCCATCACCCAGCGTCCGCCGAATGTCGAGACCGCCTTCGAGCTGGCCAAGAACTGCGGCGTCGAAGCATGGGATCTCTTCGAAGAGGTGATCAGCTTGGTCTGCAACGCAGATGGGGCGCAGAACCCACAGGAAGCCCAGTTCCGGGCTGAGTGGGTCAGTCTGCATCAGGCAGCCTAAGGAGCAGGGTATGAGCTCAAAAGCGGAAAGATTCAAAGCGCGCAAGGCGCGCATGCAGGCGGCACAACAACCCAGCCTCGCCTTGCTCCCAAGTCAGGGCACAAGGGGGGAAGCGCGCCGCGGCGTCGACGCAGCGTTCTTGGCGGAGCTCAGCCGTATCGACGATCCGGTTGACCTGGAGGTGGGTCGTGCCGAAGTGGAGGCGCTCCTTCATCACCTCAGGGACACTGACGGCGAACGACGGTTTGATCAGTTGCTGGCGGACTGCAAGACGAGCGTTGTCCAGTCGATCGTCGGACCGTTTGGCCTAGGCGCTGTCGTCGCCCAGCATGACAAGGTCGGCGGCAACGTTGACACCGTTCACAATGTCCGGGAGGGCATCTACGCCAGTGAATTGGAGCGTGACCGGTTCAATGGTCGCGGCGACTACAAGAGCAAAGACGTGAGCGGGAAGTACCACAAGGATGCCGGGTATATCCGAAAAAACGCTAAGGACTCCAAGGCGTTCAAGGGCGACGGCGTCGCCGACGCATACCGCAATGCGGACCTCAAGCAATCGGCAGGGGGCGAGAAGCAACTCGATCACACGCGTTCCGCGGTCGATATCCATAACGACCCAGCCGCATACCTTGCAGAGCTCGATCCAGCGGCGCTGGCAGGTCACCCGGACAACCTCAACTCGACCGCGTCGTACGTCAACAATCGGAAAGGCCGAATGACAGGCGAGGAATTCATCGATTGGCTCAAAGCAACTGCGGCCAAGCGCAGGGAGGACATCGAAGAGCTCCGCTCAAAGGGGCAGCGTACGGAGAAAGAGGAGCGCCACCTCAAAAATCTGCAGCAACTTGAAGAGGTCGATCACGAGAAGGTCCGGGAGGCGCAGGCGCGCTCTGACGAGGCAATCAACGGCTCGATCAACAAGAAGTACTACCGCAGCAAGAAGTTCGCGAAAAACGTCGCCAAGACCAGCATCAACGAAGCCAAGCGCATGGCGTTTCAGCAGGCGATTGGCACCGCTCTGTCCGAGTTCTTCCTTGCTGCTATCGATGAGATCCGAGATTGGCACAAGTCTGGGCGTAGCAGCCTGATGCTGGGCCAGCGGCTGAAGAACATCGGGATGCGTGTTGCCAAGAGCTGGAAGAAGGTGCTGAGCGCTGCAGCGCAGGGCGCTCTGGCTGGTTTCCTGTCAAATCTCGTCACTGTGCTGGTGAATGTCTTAGTGACCACCCAGGCCCGCGCCGTACGAATGATCCGCGAGGGATTCATGTCCCTGGTGCGCGCGGTGAAGACGCTGGTGATGCGGCCGGAAGGAACAACCTTTGCCGAGGCGGCTCACGCGGCGACGAAGGTGGCGTTCGCTGGCGGTATTGTCATTGGCGGCATCGTGCTGGAGGAGCTGATCATCCAGCAGCTGCAAGTGTTAGGCCTAGGCTTCGTCGCCGGCGCAGCGACGGCCGTAATCGTCGGTTCCGTAACGGGTATCGTCACTGTGCTGGTCACATACTCACTAGACAAGCTCGACCTTTTCGGCGTAGAGGCCGAGGCACGCGGTGAGCGCTTACAGCTGACGCTGGACAGGGAGGTTGAACGGTCGGCTGCAGAGTGCGACGCGATGTTGCTCGAGCTCGAGCATCTGCTCCCACAGCCTGCAGGGACCTGAGATGGACGACCGGCGGTGGCTAATGATTGTCGCGCCATGGCAGTCCCCGCCGATCGACAGCGCCTTGCGTGCGCGCTTGGCTTGCGAAATAGTCATAAAAGCTGAACGTCGTTGCATACGCACTCGGTAGATCCGCTTCCGGCCCAAATCGGACGTCGGCGGATGTGAGCATCTTCGCGTTGCTTTCTGCGAAACACCTTGACATCGCAGCTCTCGCTCTAGATTTCTCGTGATCGAACTGGCCCGACTTCGGCCGGGCTGACAGGGTCAGGTTCACTTATCTAGCTCTTGGAAGTGAACCTGACCCCGTTCTTGGAGCCGAGCCGTACAATGGCAATTTTCGGAAGCTCATTAACCGGCAATGCCGAGCATCCACCAGCATAATCAATGCCCAGCGGCATCATGAAGCCAAGAAGACTCCCTTCGCACTACGGCAGGTACGTTATGCCGCTGATCCTGACATTCCTGATGACCTTCGCGGTCGCTGGGATCAGTACATGGATCGCCGTGGAATCGCTGAGTGTGTTCTTCCTGAAGAGCTGGATGAAATCCTGGATGGTGTCGTGGGCGATCGCATTTCCGGCGATGGTGATGTTGATGCCTGTGACCCAGCGCATCGTCGCGCTGATCGTGCGCAAGGATCAGGAAGATCGATAACGGGGCCACCTCAAACTGACCCTGCTCAGTTGGCTATTTCAAGGCCGGCGGCGTCTACATGCCCGGCATCGTCGCCGAGATTGGCTCGGTGGTGGGGCAGCACATGCACATGAAGAACGTCGGACTGATCCACGATCCGGAGATGGATGAGGCGACCCGCAAGCTGGTCGCCGAGAAGCGCACGGCCTGTGAGGCGTTGGGCGCAAAAAAAAGTTGATGCCGGCGTAACTGCCGAGTCGACCAGCGCCGAGGCGCTGACCTTTCCGCCCGGCTCGATGATGTGCGACAAGTACAACACCAAGGCGTTGGTGCTGATGGGCAACTGCCAGGCCCGCTTGAATTGCGGGGCCGCCGTGAAGCCATCAATAGTCAAGGCCCTTGCCCGAGCATGGTGCCTGGGCATAAATGACCTATTTGGACCATTTTGGGTACTATGGGCCAAGACTGACGCAGGAGATCCCCCATGTCCTTTGCCGCAAAATCCGATGCGATCGATGCCTTGCCGAAGACCCCGGCGTCCGACGTGAAGAAGCTTGGCTGGCGCGGCGTGATGCGCGATGTCCAGAAGAGCGGGCGCCTCGTGGTGACCAATCATGATGCGCCTGAGGCGGTCATCCTGTCGGCGCGCGAGTACGAAGCGATCGTCCAGGCCTTGGACAAAGCCAGGGGTAGGGACCAGGCAACACTGGAGGCCCTGCGGGAGCGCTTCGATGAACGGCTGAAGGCGCTGAAGGCGCCGGGAGCGGCGGCGAAGTTGCTGGTCGCCGCGAAGAAGCCCGTGAAGCTGCATGGCAAGGTCAAGGCCGGGGGCTCGTATTGAGCGGGCGCCTTGTTCTTTATGTGCTGGCCGGCGTGAACGGTGCCGGCAAGAGTTCCATTGGCGGCCGGCATCTGCTCGACGTGGCCGGGATGCCCTGGTTCAACCCCGACACGTTCGCGCGTGAGTACCGGGAAGCCACCGGATGCAGCCAGGAAGAGGCCAACGCCATTGCATGGGGCGAAGGCATGCGATATCTCGACGAGGCCATCGCGAACCGTACGAGCTACGCTTTCGAGACCACCTTGGGAGGCCGCACCGTTCCTGCGAAGATCGCGGCGGCGGCTGTCACGCATGACGTCGCGATCTGGTACTGCGGCCTGGCCTCGCCGGAACTGCACATCGCACGCGTGAGGGCTCGCGTCGCTTCAGGCGGCCACGACATTCCCGAAGACAAGATCCGCGAGCGGTACGAATCATCCTTGGTGAACTTGATCGCGTTGCTCCCCCGCCTGTCGTCATTGGCGGTCTACGACAACAGCGCAGAAGCGACATCGGGAGGAGCGATCGCGGATCCGGTGCCGGTCCTGGCCATGTGCGGGGGGACGATCTTTTTCCCGGACACGGCCGCAGCCGTCGAGGCGACGCCCGATTGGGCCAGGCCGCTGGTTGAGGCGGCCTTGAGCGAATGGGGGTAGACACGCGAGCTAAAGGGGGCCGTCAAACTCGTACGATAACGGGGTCAAGTTCATTTCCTAGCTATCGATTAAGCGAACCCGCGCCCGTTCTGGTTCAATCTGACAATTCGCTCAAGGTGGAGGGCTTCGCCGCCGGTCAGGACAATGGTCAGTTCGCGGCGGTAGGAATCGGCCGTGGCGACAGCACACGGTGGCAATCGTGTCCAAACCGTGTGCTGCGATCAGCGGCGGGTCAACGGGGGACGTTGCGCGGCTAACCGGCTAACGGGGTCAGGTTCACTTCCTGGCTAAAGTGAACCTGACCCCGTTCGACTGCCGTTGCTCGACACGGTTGCCGCCATCGAGGCGACGCCCGACGGGGCCAGGCCACTGATCGAAGCAGCCCTGCGCGAATGTGGGTAGACATGCCGTTCGTATGACGTGCAGGGGGAATAAAGTCGAAAGGGGCGCGGTCCCTAGGTTCGACTTGCTTGCTGTCGAGGCGCCCGGTTTGGACGTCCCCAACTCGTACCTTGGCCATAGCGACATCCCCAGCTTTGAGTAGCGGGAGGCGGTGACTTCGAGGGCATGGGATCCACCGCGGTAACCAGGCAGGCAAGTCACAAGTTACGTTCGGCCGGGCGTACGGATTATCTATGGGGAGCGATTGCACATCTGCTTGGCAGCTTCCGATCAGCGCCTGCCCTTGCTTCGCCCCTTGAAATTGGCAATCAGCTGCGCAAGTTCGTCATCTTCGGCATAGAAGTAGGCCACCGGCAGCTTGAGGACCGTCGCAAGGCGTTGCAGGGTCTGCAGGTCGGGCTGGTGTACGCCTGTTTCGTAACGGTTGACACGCGTGCTGGCGACGAATTCGTCCAAGCCGGCCTTGATGCCCAGGGTGCGTTGTGAGATGTCGAGGGCTTCGCGTGCCTCGCGTAGCCGACGACTATATACGGGGAGCGGGCCCTTCTCAGCCACGGGTGCATGTGTCTTGAGCTTCCATGTAGGGAAGCTTCCTGATACATGTGCGTATGCGATACTACGTTAAACGTAGTAACCTCTCGACCAGCCAGGAAGCTCTGCTGAGATGTCCCGGGGCGCGTTAGGTCAAAGTAGGCATCATGGCCGCTGGAGATAGCCGCCGATCGCATGGTGGCCCTGCTTCTCAAGCACGTCGTTTACGCATAGGGCATGAGTCAAGAGCCAGGGGGATGACGAGGATCCGTCCGATCGGGGGATCTACCTTCCCTTCACCTTTCTCTCGATCGCTTCTTTCAGCTTGGCCGGCTTGTCGCTGCGCGAAGCTTCCGCGATCAGTCGTGCTTCCTCGTCGTCCTCGACGTAGAAATATTTCAGAGGCAGTGCCAAAGCCCTGGCGAACAGTTTCTGCAGTCCAAGCTTCACCTCGTGCTTGCCAGTCTCGTAGCGGCTGACGCGGCTGCCCGCTACTGATTGATCGAGTCTCGCTGCTATCCCCAGCTCCTCCTGAGAGAAGCCATAGCTATTCCGTGCCTCGCGTAGGCGGCGGCCGTAGATGGTTGCCGGGCACTTCTCGGTCATAAGCGCATATCAGCTTCGATATGCAGCAGCTTCCCGACGGGCGCTTGACATTGATACTACGTAAAACGTAGTGTTAACGTAGCTACGTTTATCGTAGCCATGGGCTTTTTGCTGGCGATCCGGTGCAAATGCAATCCAGCCGGAGCCAGTGAGGGGTGAAGACAGACATGGCGGCTTAGCTGGCGGCAGGCTTGTACGCGCTGAGAAGCGCGATCCAAGCCTGTGATTAGGCAGCAACTGGCAAGGCGCCAATCAGGGGAAAGCAAGGGACGCAGCATGAAGACAAACACGCTACGCAACGCCATTTCCATCGTCTTGCTCGTGGCCGCGACCGGCGCTAACGGGTGGGCCGTTGCCCAAGACGCCACGACAGACACGGCCGCGCAGGGTAGGGCGCCGGTGACCAAGGCTCCGGCCAAGACGCAACCAAAAAAACCGGCCGACAAGTCCGCGACGCCAGCAGCAACCAACCTGCAGACCGTGACCGTCACCGGCACGCGCATCCGCGGCGGCAGCTCGCCGTCGCCAGTCATCACCATCGGCAGCGAGCAAATCCGGCAGGAAGGTTTCACCGATCTAGGCGAGGTGATCCGCAGCGTGCCGCAGAACTTCAATGGCGGACAGAACCCGGGTGTGATCGGCGCCGCCAGCGGCATCGGCAACCAGAATCTTACCGGCGGCTCCGCCTTGAATCTTCGCGGACTGGGCGCCGACGCATCGCTCACGCTGCTCAACGGGCGTCGCTTGGCCTATGACGGGTTTTCCCAAGCCGTGGACATCAGCGCCATTCCGGTGGAGGCAGTCGAACGCCTGGAAATTGTCCCGGACGGTGCGTCTGCTATTTATGGCTCGGATGCGGTGGGTGGCGTGGCCAACGTGATCCTGAAGTCTGACTACGACGGAGTAACCTTGGGGACGCGCTACGGTGGTGCGACCGAAGGCGGGCTAGCGACGCGAGAGTACACCGCGACCGCTGGCAGCACTTGGGCGAGCGGTGGGTTGATCGCAACTTTCAAGGGTGTGGACGTAGATCCCATCTACGCACGCCAGCGTAGTTACACCCGATATCTGAACGAGCCGTATACGATCTACAACGACAGCGACTCTCGCAACAGCCTTGTCAGCGTGCACCAGTCGACGGGTGAAGTGGCCGAATTGCGGCTTGACATACTCAAGACTGAGCGTGGCATGACGCAGTATTCCGGTCAGCCGGGTTTCTATTACCGCTACAGCCCGGAAACATCGATCACGCTGGTGTCGCCCAGCATCGCATTTTCCCTTCGCCATGATTGGTCCCTCACCTTGGGCGGGACGTACGGCAAGGACGAAAACACCGTCGCATACCATCTGGTGTCGTCAGCGGGGAGCAGGCTCGTGCGCCAGGACTGCTATTGCAATGAAAGTCGTTCTTGGGAGGTCGGCGCTGAGGGCCCGCTGTTCCGGATGGAGGAGGGGGAGGCGCGCTTGGCTGTCGGAGTCGGGTCGCGGAAAAACAAATTCCAGTATGTGCCGAACGTTTCCGGCACTGGCGGCTCTTACGGTGGCGACGAACGTGCCCGATCTGCCTACGCCGAGCTTAGTGTTCCGTTCGTCTCGCCTTCCTCGGCTGTCTCGGGCGTCCATCGCCTGGAAGTCAGTGCCGCGCTGCGCGGCGAGGACTATGACAGTTTTGGCCGGGTCACCACACCGAAACTCGGGGTGATCTACGACCCCATCGCCGATGTCTCGCTCAAAGCCTCCTGGGGAAAGTCGTTCAAGGCACCGACGCTTTTGCAGCGCTATCAGAGCAAGGACGCCTACTTGTGGCGCGCCTCGGCGGTGGGTGCGAATAGCAGTCCCGCCAATGCCACCGTATTGATGTCCTATGGCGGCAACGCCGACCTGCGCGCTGAGTGGGCGCGGACCTGGAGTGCCTCGGTGGCCCTGCATCCGGAAGCTTTGCCAGGGCTGGACGCTGAACTGACGTGGTTCGACATCGACTACACCGACCGGGTGGTCCAACCAGTCAACCACCAGCAGGCATTGAGTGACCCGGCCTATGCGGACTTCGTGGAGCGGTCGCCGACGCTCGGACAGATACAGAGTCTTCTCGCTGTCTACGACAACGCCTTCTACAACCTATCCGGTGTCGCTTATGACCCGGGCAGGGTGGTGGCGATCATCCACGACCAGTACGTGAACGCGGCACGGCAGCGGATCAAGGGGCTGGATCTGTCAGGTTCTTACCGCTTCGATCTTGGCGGCAGTCAACTGACGGTGCGCGGATCGGCCAGTTGGCTCGACAGTGCGCAGAGGATCAGTGCCGGGCAGTCTGAACATGCACTTGCCGGCACCGTTTTCAACCCGGCCGCGCTCAATAGCCGCATCGGTGCGGTCTGGATATCGGGCGGCTTCAGTGCCTCGGGCTTCGTCAACTACACCAGTGGGGTAACCAACCGCCTCCCGACGGTGACGGAGAAAACCGCCTCGCTAACCACACTGGACACCGCGATCAACTACGACACCGGTGGCCGCGCTGGCATCTTCTCGGGGCTGACGTTTGGGTTGTCGGTACGGAACCTGCTCAATCGCGCGCCGCCGCTGTACACAGCCGCGTTTGCGGCATCCGTACCGTACGACGCCACCAACTACTCGGCGATCGGACGTTTCGTCAGCGCTTCAGTTTCCAAACACTGGTAGGGGAGGGGACATGAATTTTTTTCATCGACCGGCCCCGTGGGCGGCCGTAATAGCATGCATGCTCATAGATTTTTCCGCCAGGAAGCGCTGCACGCATCGGGTTTCGGCGTTTGCACTCATATTGGGCGTGGCTGTCGCCGGTCCGTCGCATACTGAAACGGTCTCACCGAAACGCCTGATCGAGGTGACCGACCTGGGCAATCCGGTGATTTCGCCCGATGGACGGTACGTGGCGTTTCGGGCCGAGCAAGCATCAGTCGAACGCAACACGTACAACACCACGTGGTATGTGCAGGCTTTAGATGGGAAGTCTCCGCCGCTTCGCGTCGCCGATGGGGGCGCTCCATTGCGCCAGTATGTCAACGGCATCGTGCTACCGTCACCAGCCGTCTGGTCGCCCGATGGACGGTGGATCTACTATCGCGCCCACCTTGATGGGAGTGTATCTGTCTGGCGCGCGGCGGCCGATGGCTCCGGGGCTCGTGCGGCAACGCCGGACCCTGCGGACGTGCGGAATTTCACGTTGAGTGGCGATGGCCGAACGCTGATGTACAGCATCGGCGCGACACGGGAGGAGGTCATCGCCGCAGAAGAGTCCGAGTACGACCGCGGCATCCGCATCGACGACACCGTGAATATATCTGCGGGGTTGTTCCGCTCGAGCAAAGTCGAAGGGCAACCAGCCACGCAGCGGTTCTTGGGGAATTGGTTCTCGGCTGGGCCATTGCTGGCGAAGTCGCCGGATCGCTGGAAGGCTGTGGACCTGGCAACGATGACGGTCCGGGACCTGTCCGCATCGGAACTGCCGGCGCGCCCCCTGACGACGGCCGATTTTTCGCCAAATCTGCCGGTTGCGCCGACCAAGGTAGCCAAGAACGCAGGCGATGGCCGCATCGCGGTGCTGATGCCCGGGCATAAGGACAAAGGATTGCTGATGAGCCGGTATGTCGAGCTGGCCATGCTGCCCGACAGGGACAGTTCGCGTCCGACCCAATGTATGGCCGAGCCGTGCCACCACAAGTACATCACTGATATTCAGTGGCGGCCCGGGAGTGATGAGGTCCTGTTCACGGCCACCGACTATGACAAGGGGCGTACGCAGGCGATCTACGGATGGAACGTCGCGACGGGCACGGTGCGACCGATCATGCTTTCCGACGGGCTTGTCAGTGGAAGTCAGTACTCCGGGGAAATTCCCTGCGCATTGTCGTCCGACACGCTGGTGTGCGTCGCAGCGAAGGCCGATCGACCGCCACGCCTCGAAGCGATCGATGTGGCAGGTGGCCAACGGCGAATACTGTTCGCACCGAATAAGAGATTGGAGGCCGATATATCGGCCTCGGTGCCGGCGAGGCTGATCCGCTGGAAGGATAGGCAGGGACGGGAGTTCACGGGGCAGCTATTCGAGGCACGGGGCACGAGCACAGGCCAACCGCCGCCGCTGTTCGTGACGTTCTACAGCTGCGATGGATTTTTGCGTGGCGGGCTGGGTAACGAGTGGCCGCTTGCCACCCTGGCCGGGGATGGCATATCGGCGCTGTGCATCAACGCAATCCCGGGGTTTCATCTTGATGTGGTGGCGCATTACGACCAAGGGCGCGCGGCCGTCGATAGCGTCGTGGAGTTACTGTCTGCTGAGGGGCGCATCAATCGGACCCGCATCGGCATGGGTGGGCTCAGCTACGGTAGCGAGGTGACGTTATGGACACTTGCCCACTCGGATGTGGTGACGGCTGCATCCGTCAGTGGTAACTCTGTGACGCCGACCTACTACCTGTTTAACAGCCTACGGTATGCCTTTCGTTCCACTCTGCGGAAAATGTGGCAGCTTGGTGCGCTGGAGGAGACGCCTAAACGGTGGAAGGAAATCTCACCTGCGTATCAACTCAACAGTATCCTGGCGCCGATCCTGTTCCAGCTGCCAGAGCAGGAATACCGGATGACTTTGGACTATGCGTTACCCCTTGTGCGGAGGCACCGAGCGGACGTCTACGTGTTCCCGGATGAGACTCATATCAAATTCCAGCCGAGGCACAAGCTGGCTGTGTACGAGCGTAACGTCGATTGGTTCCGCTTCTGGCTACAAGGTTACGAAGACCCGAGTCCTGAAAAAGCCGAGCAATACCGCATTTGGCGTGGGATAAACAAAGAGCCTGCTTCATCTCGTTTTGGCACGGGTGCTCACGACGGGTCATGACCCTGTTGACGTACCCAGTTCTCCGCTGCGCAGAGATCAAAGATGCGAAGAAACGACAGGTCTCGAGGTGCAAGGTCGTTAGCGAAGAAATTCAGTAATGCTGAACGATCGAGCAAATCATGTGCGCACAGACGTCCCTCTTCGAGGAACCCGCGCATATGCAGCTTGTTGCGCGCATAGGCAGTAGCCATGTGGCCGATGTACGAGCCTTTGCTGCGTCGATCGAGAATGCCACGCGGCAGTTGATCGGCAAAAGCCTGGCGGACGACGGCGCGATTTCGACCGTCGGCGATCCACATCCAGGTCGGAACTTTTAGACATGCTTCCACGACGGGTTGAGACAGCAGCGGAAAGTGCATTGAACGTTCAAGGCTGCGCGGCGTGGCCTCCCTGTACAGCTGGGTTCCAATCAGGTCAAAAATCTTCTCGCGATCACCAGACAGTGTGCCCGGAGGTGCGTCCATCCAGGAATGATGCTCCGACTTTGTTGTCACACAGGATGGATTGAGCAGCGTGCGGTCCTCTTTCCAGGTGGTACGTGGCCGTCGCAACATTTTCTTGAGCGTCAATCGGCCTGCCTTGAAGAGGGTGCATCGGTGAAGGGCGGCAAGGTCTCCGATGGCTGTAATGCCAGCCATGACGCCATGCTCCCGGAACGCGTCGGCGGCGGGCGCGGCGGTCTTCAGGTAGCAGAAGACGGTATCGCCACCGCCACCCGAAAAGAAGCCGTTCACGCCATATCGGTTGCCTGCAGCTTCCCACGCCTCGTTGATGATGTTCTGTGGAATCCCGATAGCAGGAACGACGGACGAGCGAGGTATGGGAAATTCGAGGTGAATGTTATCAATCCCTACCTCCAACGAGAAAAGCTTTTGTTCCAATGCTTCCGCCACCAATCGGGCATATGGTCGCTCGTCAGTGCCGGCCACGGGCATGACCAGCGTGCAAAAAGTGGAACGCTGTGAAGCAGCGCGCAAACAGGCGGCAACGATGGAGGAGTCCAGTCCGCCCGATAGCTCGACAATCAACTTGTCGTCCCCTGCAGATAGAGCGTTGACCACCTTGGATATGGCAGAGCGAACATCCTCGGCTGCGACATGAGGATCCTTGTGTCGGAAGTCTTTTCCCACGAAGCGCCACGGCGACCATGCGGAGCTGACTGAAACATTGTCTCTTCGGCAGGTCAGCATGTCGCCTGGAAGCAATTCGCTGACGTGCTTCAGTGCTGTACGCACCGTCTTCAGGTAAGGGAAGTTGAGGCAGTGTGCGATAGCCTGCCAGTTCACCTCTCTGCGATAGAGCCCCAGATTGACTGCAAGGCTGATGTCCGAAGTGATAAAACCCTCTCCATCGGGTAGCGAATAGACGCATGGCACAGCGCCGGAGGGGTCGCGTAGCAAGGTGATCGCTGAGCCATCTTCACGATCGACAAGAATGGCGAGATAGTCGCCCCAAGTCTTTTGCAGCAGGCAGCGGGTGAGTTCACGTGCCGAACCATCGATATCTAGACGTTGTGAGACGGGCCGACCGTTCTTCGTGAAAAGCTGGCCGATGAGCAAGCCGTGTCCGGGTATTGCAAGAGTGGGGACATCAGCGGGAGCAAAGACCCTGGCCGTGGCTGATTCAAGCTTGCAGATCATTCCCTCAGCGCGCAGGAGCCTGTCCAGCTGGAGCGTGTAGGCGGCACTCCGGTTCAGTCTTCCGTCGAGCAGAATGATATAGCGGTATTTCATCAGACCATCCTGATGGGAGTATGCGCATTGGCGTCGGAGAGCGTTTCATTCAAGACAATGTCGCCGGCTTGTACCCAGCAATGTGCCGCGAATGGCTCCGAAGCCACGCCGAAGACGATGTTTGCCGACAGTCCCCTACGAGAAAGGAACCTGAGCAGGGATAAGGACTCCAAGAGGCAGATCGGCTCAATGGGTACATAGCGACGCGCACGAGCGAACTCCCAGTTTGCTTGGAACAGATTGTCCTTAAAAGCGGTGGGTGTAACGGTATCGAATAAGCCTGTTTTTCTATCGCGATATGTGCTGGCTTGGTCGAGATTTGTCTTGAGTGCACGAGTCTTCAGTTGGCGATGAGTGGACCAAGTGATCACGATGACTTCGAAGACAGTGGCCGCGCTGAGCCGGCGGCCAGCAATCGCTGCGGGTTGTTCAATTGCGCTTTGAGTTGGTCGCCGGAGGGCCGCTATAGCGGTATGTGCGTTCGAGTCAGGTGCCTCGACGAGTATCCGCGCAGCTGCGAGGTCCTTCCATAGCGTAGAAGCGACATCTTCATGTGCTTGGAAACTCCGCATGGCCTTCTCAAGAGATCCGGTCAGCTTGAAGTACCGATCTTGCGCGGTGTCGAGAAAAATCATGTGGCCGTCGACATCGCAGCATGAAAGATCTTCTCTGAGTTGGTAGCGCATCATCTTTACCTAAGGAAAGGGACGCGCACCATGGTGCGCGTCCCGGGGTTGTCACTCCTCGGAAATGCCGGGAATCATTGGAAAGCCGAGCCCGCTACCTTCGGTTCCGACACCAATGCCTTTCGTTTCGACGCTGGCGACGCCGAGCTCGATGACATCGTCCTGCACGTTGCTGCGGATGTTCTCGTTGGTATCCATCTCAGTCTCCTGCGGTTGCGTCATGGAAGTCCCATGACGAGGGCAGCGTACGAGGCGGAAATCTTGATTTTCAAATGATTATTGCGTTGTCATCCTTTAATTATTCCGTCAGCATGATGGTCGTCCCACAATCCCGGACTTTGCTTCGACGCTTCTTCGGCTGATGCGCGCTAGTGGAGGTGATTGCTGCGGTCGCTGAGCAGGGCCACGATGCACGGGACGAGCTGCTTGCGGCGCTCGTGATAGTCGCGCAGTGCGGACTTCAGGGAGGGCATGTCGCGCATGTGCCAGTGCCGGCTCAACTGCGAAAGTTCTTCGCCTGTGTGCTCAAGCAATTCCTGTTTGGCCCGTCGTATCAGTGCCAGCCGGTCGTTGGCTCGCTTCACCGCATAGTGCAGGGGTTCGTGGGCTGTCGCGCGGGCGATCGCATCGAACAGCTGCCATGTCAGTTTCACCAGATCGCCGTCGGCGGTCGCGAGCTCCGGTTTCCCGGTCTTCTGGAATGTCGGCGCCTCGCCGATATCGCATGCCATCAGCAGCAGTCGCTCCATCCAGTCGTAGAGGTGGCGCAATGCGATTTCGTTGAGCAGCGGCACGTGCAGTCCGTCGCGGGCATGGTCGGCGACCGTGCCTTCGCCGACCATGCGGTACAGCGCGAATCGAACCGGTGTGGGACTGGTATTGAACTCTGCGGCGAGCCGGGCCGGATCGATCCGCTGCCCAGGTGCGTAGCGTCCCGACTGCAGGGCGCGCCTGACCTGTCCGTACACGAATGCACTCTTGGAATCCATCCGGAGGGACCTCCGGACCCGCTTTTAGCACGAAAGTTATTGCATCACAACGCAGGATGTTGCGTGCCGAAACCCGGGTCACCATTTCGCCGCTGGAGTCGATAGGCACACGCTTGTTCTTCCCGAGCAGTGTCGAGGGGTAGATAGCGATGCCACCGACGCGACGGCCTACACCTACACGCCCGAGGGCTGGATCGCGGGACGCGGTTTCTCGATCAGCGGCACTACCTACTCCTTGGGCTACGGTTATGACGCCGTGGGTCATCTCGCAGCGGTGACCTATCCCGACGGCCATCAGGCGATTCACAGCTATACCAATGGTGCGGTATCCGGCATCACCTTCACGATTGGCAGCACCCAGCTCACTGCCGCGAGCGCTGTGACCTGGCGACCGATGGATAGCGCGCTGGTCGGCTGGACGGCGAGCAACGGGCTGAGCAATACGCTCAGCTACGACACGGACGGCCGGTTGACCGGCATCTACGCGCCGGCGGTGGAGAACCTGGGCTTCAGCTACGATGCCGCCAACCGGCTCGTCGGCCTTAGCAACGGCATCGACGGCATCATGAGTCAGGATTTCGGCTACGACGACCAGTGCTATTCGTGTCAGGGACAATTTCCCCCAAATCGCGATCGAGGTGATGCGCAGCAGCACGTCGATGGTTTCGCGCATCTCCGCGTCCGGCACATACCGGACGACGATCTTGCGTGTGTCATCCAGAATGACCGCCTTCATCGTCATTCACTGCTCGCGGATGATCAGACGAACCGCGGGATGGGTCCGCGTTGCGGCGTCATGCGATCGGACAAATCCAGCGTGACTTCGTCGACGTAACACCAACCCCAGCCTTCGGGCGGGTCATAGGCCTCGATGATGGGATGGCCGGTCGCATGGAAATGCCTGGTGGCGTGGCGATGCGGTGAGGAATCGCAGCAGCCGACGTGGCCACAGATACGACACAGCCGCAGGTGGACCCACGGCGAACCGATCTTCAGGCATTCCTCGCAGCCCCGTGCGCTGGGCACCACGTCGCGGATCATGTTGACATGCGAACACTCATTGCTCATGGAAGTTCTCCTGTCACCTGGGAAAAAGCAAAAAAGGGTCAGGTTCGAATGGCACTTGCTTGGGGAAACTCTGAACAAGCCCGCTACAGTTAGACGTCCAAACGAGCGGTGGCCACGATGACGCAGATGAGCTTCTCCGATGCCCAGCCATGCTCCTGGTTTCTACCAGCATGCTCTTGGTGAAAATGACGGTACCCGATAATCCGCCACGGCCCTCTTTATAGTGTAGGCGTCGCTATACGGCTGCCGACCTGAGAGGGGACGTGAAGCCTGACAACCGCACATTCTGGGCGCGAATGTTCGCCACGCACCAGGCCGCGCTCGCCGGCTTTTTCCGGCGCCGGGTGGCGCATCCCTGGGATGCGCAGGATCTGGCCCAGGAGGTTTATGTGCGTCTGCTGCGAATCGATAGCGGCGAGAGCGGCAACATCGCCAATCCCGAAGCCTACCTGTTCACCGTCGCGTCCAACCTCGTCAAGGAGCACGCCGTGCTGCAGAAGCGGTACGGGCGTGGTGTGGATATCGCGCAGGTGCTGCCGGAACTGGAAGCGCCGCAAGGTTCGGCCGAGGACGAAGCGATAACGGGGCCAGGTTCACTTCCTCGCATGTCATGAAGCAAGCCGACCAGGCCAGGGAGGCACGCACCAATGTCACTCGGATGGATCCTGCCCGGCGCGATCAGCCAACTGCATCGGCCCAGGGGGAATTAGGCGCCGCTCCATTCCGGCAACCCGCTGCGAGTAGGCTGGTGGCTTCTCTGCGCGCCGTCGAGGCTCGCGGAACTCCCAGACTGACCATCGGATATCTCCCCATGAAGCTGCATCGTTCTCTGTTTACCGTCGCGCTGGCCGCTGCCGCCGGGCTTTCTTTCGCCCCCGTGACGCCGGCGCAGACCGTCGCCGCGCCTGCCGCCCATGCGCTCGAAGGCAATCCGGTGCCGGGCGTGTGCATGCTTTCGCGCGAGGCGGTGTTCGCGCAGTCCAAGGTGGGGCAGGCGGCCAGCGAGCGGCTGAAACAGCTGGCGACGCAGCAGCAGACGCTGCTGGAGAACCAGCGCAAGCCGCTGGATACCGACGTTCAGGCCTTCCAGCAGAAGGCTTCGTTGCTCACCGAAGCGCAGCGCCAGCAGCAGGGCCAGGCCCTGCAGCAGCGCATGCAGGGCTACCAGGCGCAGGTGAACCAGCTCGGCGAGCGCATCCAGCTCACCCGCGTCAAGGTCATGCAGCAGATCGGCGAGCAGGCCCAGTCGGTCATCGCCAGCTCCTACACCAGCCACCACTGCGGCCTGCTGCTGAACCGCGACGCCGTGCTCGGCGGCAACGCCACCAACGACCTCACCAGCGACGTGGTGCGCGGCCTGGACGGCAAGACCACCACGCTCAACTTCAACCTCGAGCCGGCGCCGGCGCCCGCGAATACCGGCAAGTAAACCCGGGATGTGGTGGGCGAGACGGGTTGCGTGTGCTGGCCGGCATCGGCCAGCGACCGGCGGCGAGAACCGGGCAGAGAATCGTCCGCAACAGCGTTTCCCGCCCCGCGTTTGCCCGGACGTATACTGATGCCTGCTGCGCCACGGCCGCGACAACCATCCGTTGCGGCCGCCCGACCCGTTCCGGGAGAGCCGTCATGAAATCTTCCTCGCTGCTGCGCCTGCTGTGCCTTGCCTGCCTTGCCCTCGCGGCCGCCGTCGCGCAGGCCGCGACCACACCGGACAACGTGAGCGTGCGCTACAAGGACCCGCAGCACTTCACCGAGGCGACGCGCAGCCTCGGCGTGCATCTGGTCAACCCCGACGCCTACCTGGCGCCGCTCAAGGCGTACATCGTCCAGCGCGCCTCGCGCATCCTGGCGCCGGGCCAGCGGCTGGAGATCGAGGTGACCGACGTGGTCCGCGCCGGCGCCTACGAACCCTGGCGCGGTCCCGACTTCAACGACGTACGCATCGTCAAGGACATCTATCCGCCGCGCATCGACCTCAACTTCACCCTGTACGGCGCCGACGGCAAGGTGCTGCGCCAGGGCCAGCGCAAGTTGCGCAACGCGGCCTTCCTGAGCAGCAGCTCGCCGGTCGACCAGGACTCGTTGCGCTACGAGAAGTCCCTGATCGATCTCTGGCTGCGCCGGGGCACCGGTAGTCTTTAGACGGCCATCCGGCGGATTCGCGCCGGTACCTCCGCGGCAGGCCGACTCAAAGGTCGTGCATGCTTCGCTTCGCCGCTGGCCGGCCCGCACGATGGCCGGCCGGCTCGCCCACTTGTCGACAGGAGATTCCCATGGAACCCGAGTTCTGGTTGCAGCGCTGGCGCGAGGGCCGCACCGGTTTCCACCAGGCCGCGCCGACGCCGCTGCTGCTCAGGCATTGGCCGGCGCTGGCGCTGGGCGCGGGCAGCCGGGTGTTCGTGCCGCTGGCCGGCAAGTCGCTGGATCTGCTGTGGCTGGCGGGGCAGGGACATCGCGTGCTGGGCGTGGAGTTGTCACCGCTGGCGGTGCAGCAGTTCTTCGACGAGCATGGCCTGACCCCGCAGGTGCATGACTCGCGCCTCGGCCGGCACCACGTGGCCGGCGAGATCGAGCTGATCTGCGGCGACGTGTTCGATCTGGATGCGGCAGCCCTGGCCGACTGTGCGGCGGTCTACGACCGCGCGGCGCTGATCGCCCTGCCGCCGGAGCTGCGCCGCCGTTACGTGCATGAGCTGTATGCGCGCCTGCCCGCCGGCTGCCGCGGCCTGCTGGTCACCCTGGAGTATCCGCCGCACGAGATGCAGGGCCCGCCGTTCCCGGTGCCGGAAGCCGAAGTGCGAGAGCTGTATGGCCGCGACTGGACGGTGACGACGCTGGAGCGCGCCGACGTCCTCGCGCAGCAGCCGGGCTTCGCCGCCGGAGGGGTGAGCGCGCTGGAGACGGTGGCGTACCGGCTGGCGCAGCGCTAGCGCTGCGCCGGACTTGCCGCGCGCCGCGCGTCGTCGCCGGCAGGAAAAACGGGACCGGGTTCCGCGTTTGCGGCGGCGTGGCCTTCAGGGGGCGGCGCCGTAGCCGAAACAATGGCAGACTGCCTCCACCGGCTTGGCCGGGTTGGTCGGCTGGTGCTCGCGCTGGATGTGCCGGGCAGACGGAGTGGCCGCGCGATGCGAGTCTGAGCGACGCCGCTTTCGCCGTACTCCCCGCCGATCTGTCATGCGCAGCCAGGGGGCTTTGTGATTGAAGGGTTGTTGCCAGTGAACCGCCATGGGGTCGAGGGGATTTGCGCGCATGACGGGTGAGCGCAACGGTGTTCCCGGCTGGCTGGCCGTTGCATCCCTCGCGTTGATCACCCTGCTGGCCCTGTGGGCGCTGGTGCCGCGGCGCGTGCATTTCGCGGTGGTGGGCGAGGTGATCCTGGCGCCGCCGCCGCCGGAGGCCGCGGTCAGGCTGTGGCTGAGCACGGCGGACCGCCGACTGCTGCTGGCACGGCAGCCTGACATCGAGGCTGGCACCGGCGAGCCGTCGCCCGCCGACGTGGTCATCGACATCGACCGCAAGTACCAGTCCATCGTCGGCTTCGGCGCGGCGCTGACCGATTCGTCGGCGTGGTTGCTGCAGAACCGGCTGAACGCGCCGCAGCGTGCCGCGTTGCTGCGCGAATTGTTCGGGCCGCCGCCCGCGCTCAACCTCAGCATGGCGCGGCTGACCATCGGCGCCTCGGATTTCTCGCTGCAGCCCTACACCCTGGACGACCTGCCCGCCGGCGACACCGACCCGCAGTTGCTGCACTTCAACGTGGCGGCGAACCTGCAGGATGTGATGCCGACCATGCGCGAGATCCTGGCGATCAACCCGCAACTGCGCGTCATCGCCTCGCCCTGGAGCGCGCCGGCATGGATGAAGACCAGCGCGAACCTGATCGGCGGCGCCTTGCTGGAGCAGTACGAAAGCACCTATGCGGACTACCTGGTCAAGTACGTCGACACCTACCGCAGCTACGGCATCCCGATCTTTGCGCTGACCCTGCAGAACGAACCGTCCTTCGTGCCGCTGACCTACCCGGGCATGGAAATGCCGCCGGCCACGCGCTCGCGCATCATCGCGCAGTACCTCGGGCCGGCGCTGGCACAGCGCAGCCCGAAGACGCTGATCCTCGGCTGGGACCACAACTGGGACCAGCCGGACCAGCCGCTGAGCGTGCTCGGCGACCTCGACGCCCAGCGCTACGTCGACGGCATCGCCTGGCACTGCTACAGCGGCAGCCCGTATGCGCAGGGCCAGGTGCATCGTGCGTTCCCGGACAAGGACACCTACATCACCGAGTGTTCCGGCGGCGACTGGGAGTCGGCCAGGAACGGCGAGCTGCTGTGGTTCACGCGCGACCTGATGCTGGTCGGGTTGCGGCAGTGGGCGCGCGGCATCGTGTACTGGAACCTGGCGCTGGACGAGCAGCATGGCCCGCATTTCGGCGGCTGCGACCTGTGCAAGGGCGTGGTGCTGATCGACTCGCGCACCGGCGAGGTGAGCCGCAACGACGAGTACTACGCGTTCGCGCACTTCAGCCGCTTCGTGCTGCCCGGCGCGGTGCGGGTGCGATCCACCGACACGAGCAAGGACGTTGCCAACGTGGCGTTCCAGAACGCCTCCGGCGGGTCGGTGGTGCTGGTGATGGTCAACGGCGATGCGCAGCCGCGCCGCGTCACCGTGGCGCAGGGCCGGACCCGCTTCGCTTACACCCTGCCGGCGCAAAGCGTGGCCACCTTCGAATGGCGGCCGGCCAGCGCCCGTCCGCCCGCGGCGGCGGCGCCGTCGCCGGCCACTGCCGCTGCGGCCGCAACCTCGCGCGAGGTCGGCGGTTGAGCCCGGTGCTACAGTGCTGCGCTCCCCTAGCCACAGCGAAGCGAGCAGCGCGATGACCAACCCGGCCTTGTACCCGATCGGCATACCCGGACGTCCCTGGGGCGACGCGGAGGTGGCGGCCTGGCGATCGCTGCAGCGCGTGCAGCGCAGCTATGCGGCGGAGGTGGCGAGCATGATCGAGGCCTTGCGCGCACGCTTCGACGTGACGGAGTACGGCCGGCTCGACTATCCCTCCGGCAGCTATCCACTGTTCGCGATCAGGAGCCGCGGCTGGCGCGATGAACTGCCGGTGGCGCTGGTGACCGGCGGCGTGCACGGCTACGAGACCAGCGGCGTGCACGGTGCGCTGCAGTTCGTCGAACGGCATGCGGCGGACTATGCGGGGCGGGCCAACCTGCTGGTGGTGCCGTGCGTGAGCCCGTGGGGCTACGAGCGCATCCACCGCTGGAATCCGGACGCGCTCGACCCGAACCGCTCGTTCCGCGAGCACAGCCCGGCGCAGGAATCGGCGGCGCTGATGCGCCTGGTCGCGCCGGGGCGCGCGCGCGCGCGGGTGCACATCGACCTGCACGAGACCACCGACAGCGACGAGAGCGAGTTCCGCCCGGCGCTGGCCGCGCGCGACGGCAAGCCGTACGAACCGGGCACCATTCCCGATGGCTTCTATCTCTGTGCGGACAGCGCCAACCCGCAGCCCGCGTTCCAGCAGGCGGTGATCGCCGCGGTGGCGAAGGTCACCCACATCGCGCCGGCCGATCCGGACGGCACCATCATCGGCTCGCCGGTGGTGGCGCGCGGCGTGATCGAGTACGACTACGGCAGGCTGGGCCTGTGCGCCGGCATCACTGCGGCGCCGTACAAGACCACCACCGAGGTCTACCCCGACAGCCCACGCGCCACGCCCGAACAGTGCAACGCCGCGCAGGCGGCAGCGGTGTGTGCGGCGATCGACTACGTGCTGGCGCATCGGCCCGCCTGAGGGTGCTGCGATCTTGCTCGTCATTTCCGCGAGGCGCTTATACTAATTTGCGTTCAATGATATAGAAGTTATCCACTTGAAGCCGGTCAAAGACTGGGTTTGGTCGTGATCGACTT